>JANXXA010000145.1 GCA_025350885.1 Phenylobacterium sp. | reverse complement strand
CGAGCGACGACCTGATGAAGCGGTTCGGCTTCACGCCCGAGCGCGTCGCGGCCGCCGCGCGCCGCCAGCTCAAGTCCAATTGAGGAGGTCCCTCGCATGACCGGCAACAAGCTGAAAGCCCTGACCGCCGCCGGCCAGGCGATCTGGCTGGATTATCTGCACCAGGACATCCTCAAGTCGGGCGAGCTGATGCGGCTGATCGCCGACGACGGGATCACGGGCCTTACCTCCAACCCCTCGATCTTCGAAAAGGCCATCGGCGGCGGCGACTCGTACGACGCGCGGATCAGGGCACTCCTGGCGGCGGCGCCGGACGCCCAGCCTCCGGAGCTCTACGAACAGATCGCCATCGCCGACATCCAGGCTGCGGCCGACCAGTTCCTCCCGACCTACGACCGCCTGGGCGGCAAGGACGGCTACGTCAGCCTGGAAGTCTCGCCCACCCTGGCCAACGATACCGCAGGCACGGTCGCCGAGGCGCGCCGGCTGTGGGCGGCGGTCGACCGGCGGAACCTGATGATCAAAGTTCCCGGCACTCCGGCCGGGACGCCGGCGATCCGCCAACTGATCAGCGAAGGCGTCAACGTCAACGTCACCCTGCTGTTCGCGCTGGAGGCCTATCTCGCCGTCGCCGAGGCGCATATCGCCGGTCTTGAGGCGTGCAAGGCCTCCGGCCGCAGCATCGCAGGCGTCCACGGGGTCGCCAGCTTCTTCGTCAGCCGCATCGACACGGCCATCGATAAGTGCATCGACGAGAAGCTGAAGACCGCCGACGCCGCCACAGCCGCGCGCCTGAGCGCCGTTCGCGGCCAGGTCGCCATCGCCAACGCCAAGGTCGCCTACCAGCGCTATCTCGGCCTGGTCACCTCGCCCCGCTGGCATGCCCTGGCCGACGCCGGCGCCGCGCCGCAGCGGCTGCTCTGGGCTTCCACCGGAACCAAGGACCCGGCCTATTCCGACGTCCTCTATGTGGAGACCCTGATCGGGCCCGACACAATCAACACCATGCCGCCCAAGACGCTCGACGCCTTCCGCGAGCACGGCCAGGTGGCCGCGAGCCTGGTCCGGGACCCTGACCAGTCCGCCCGGACGCTTGCCGAGGCCGAGGCCCTGGGGCTCGACCTGAAGGGCGTGACCGACGCCCTGATCGACGACGGCGTGGACGCCTTCGCCAAGGCCTTCAAGGACCTGCTGGCCGCGGTCGGCGAAAAGCGCACGCGGATCGCGGGCGACAGATCGACGGCCAACCCGGCGCACGCCTGATCAACCAAGGAGATTTGAATGCAGGTTTGCATCATCGGCCTGGGCCGCATGGGCGGAAACATCGCCAAGCGGCTGATGCGGGGCGGGCATGACTGCGTCGTCTATGACCACGACGCCAAGGCCGTGGCGGACCTGGTCAAGGAGGGCGCGACGGCCCTCGGCGACCTGAAGGCCCTGACCGCAACCCTGGCGGCGCCTCGGACCGTCTGGGTCATGCTGCCGGCCGGCGCGCCGACGGACGAGACGGTCACGACGCTGGGCGACGTGCTGGAGGCCGGTGACGCGATCATCGACGGCGGCAACACCTTCTACCGCGACGACATCCGCCGGTCGAAGGCGCTGGCGCCCAAGCAGATCGCCTACATCGATGTCGGCACCTCCGGCGGCGTCTGGGGGCTGTCGCGCGGCTACTGCATGATGGTGGGCGGCGAAAAAGCCGCTGTCGACGGCATCGACCCGATCCTGGTCACCCTGGCGCCCGGCGCCGGCGACATCCCCAGGACGAAACGCGTCGAGGGGGCCGACCCCCGCGCCGAAACCGGCTACATCCACGCCGGTCCAGTCGGGTCGGGACACTTTGTCAAAATGGTCCACAACGGCATCGAGTATGGGCTGATGCAGGCCTATGCGGAGGGCTTCGACATCCTGCGAAACCGGGACAAAGCCGTCCTGCCTGAAAGCGAGCGCTACGACCTCAACCTGACCGACATCGCCGAAGTCTGGCGGCGGGGGAGTGTCATCTCGTCGTGGCTGCTCGACCTGACCGCCGCGGCGCTCGCCGGCGACGAGAGGCTGGAGGGGTACACCGGCGCCGTCGACGACAGCGGCGAAGGCCGATGGGCGATCGACGCGGCCATCGAAGAAAGCGTCCCGGTCAATGTGCTCTCTGCCGCGCTGTTCGCGCGGTTCCGCAGCCGCGAGACGCACACCTTCGGGGAAAAGCTGCTGTCGGCCATGCGCTTCGGCTTCGGCGGGCATGTCGAACCCAAACCCTGACATGAGCAGCGCCCTGGCGTCCGGCGAGGCGGCAAAGGTCGGGCCAGCGCCCGCGATCCGTCTGCTGATCTCCGACAT
>JANXXA010000126.1 GCA_025350885.1 Phenylobacterium sp. | reverse complement strand
AGAGTAAGCCCACTACTCCTCAACAAATCTGTAGCTCCCATGCGAGTCGTAATCAATCCCGTGCTTCTCCCTCAACTCCTTGATATGCCGCAGCGTTGCCTTGGTATGCGGCTCAACTCCTTCGTTCGTATGCAACAGCATTTCCTCATGGTTGTCGAACAGATCGCGCGACTGGGGCTGAATCTCTACGGCCATCACCGGTCTCTCCATTGCTGGGCCGATTGGTATCATATGTAACTAATTTAGGGAAGTCAGCCCGCGCCGGCGACGAAGCATCGCCCCGGCCAGCCCGACGCCGGCGATCATCATCGTCCAGGCCATCGGCTCAGGGACCGAGGCGACGCCCGCGCCCAGGTCGACGTCACGCCCGCTCAACGAATTCCTGCGGTACAATTCCAGCGTATCGCTGACTTCCGAGGCGCCCAGGTGGGCGTCGCGAATGCCCGGGCCCGCGACATCGCCGAGGTTGGCGGAAGCGAAATCGGCCCATGCTGTCGCTGGATCGACGGACAAGGCCGGGGCAGGAGCTATCGCGGAATCGATCTTCGGCCCGCCGAAAACTGTCGCGGCGCCGGTCGATCCGGCGACGGCCAACGCCAACACCGCGGCGATCAACTCTCTTACCAGCATACGAACCTCCTGCCCTCGGGACCCCCAACCCAACTTCAACCTACAGTCGTATTCCTCCGGTGAGAAGGCGATTGTCATGCAAGCTGACGTAGATTGTCGTCACGGCTGGATTATCACTCAGGCGGTGGTCGATTTCCCGGCGCCGGATCGCGCGAACCGCGGCGACAAGGCCGCCCACGCCTGCTAGCGCAGAGGGCTGACGATTCCCGGGACGACCGATGCTTCGAAAGACCTACGATGGAGTGATGGCGCTGGCGGCCTCGCGCCACGCGATGCTGGCGCTGGCGCTGGTGTCGTTCGCCGAAAGCTCCTTCTTCCCGATTCCGCCCGATATCATGCTGGCGCCCATGGTCGCGGCCCGTCCGCGGCGCGCCTATATCTATGCCGGAGTCTGTACCGTTGCCTCGGTGCTCGGGGGGTTCCTGGGCTATGCGATCGGTGTGTTCGTGGCGCCGCTGGCCCATTCCATCCTGGCCTTCTTCGGCCATGCGGACGGACAGCAGGAATTCCAGGCGTGGTTCGCCCGTTACGGCCTGGGGGTGATCCTCTTCAAGGGGCTGACGCCAATCCCGTACAAGCTTGTGACGATTACCGCCGGCCTGGCGCGTTTTGACCTGTTTACCTTTGCCTGGGCCTCCGTCCTGACCCGGGGTGCGCGGTTCTTCGCCGAAGCTACGGTGCTGAAATTCTATGGCCCGGCGATTCTGGCCGAGTTCGAAAAGCGGCTGACGATCTACGTCATTGTCGGCGTTGCGGTGCTGGTCGGCGCTGTCGTTCTCGTGAAGGTCTTGGGTTAGACGCAAAATTGCGCTTCTATCCGGCGATGTTGCATCCCGTCCTCGACCGCTGGCGGTTCTGCGCGCTGCTGGCGTCGGCCGCCATGCTGGCCGCAGCCCATGCCTTCCAGAGGTTCGGCGGACTGGCCCCGTGCGAGCTCTGCCTCAAGCAACGGACCGTCTACTGGGTGGCCGCCGGCTTTGCCGCGGTCGCCATGGTCGCGGTGCGCATGCCGGGCGGGCCCAGACTGCGCGAGGCCAGTTGCTGGGTGCTGGCGCTGGTGTTCCTCATCGGCGCCGGGATCGCCGGTTATCACGCGGGCGTCGAGCTGCGGTTCTGGCCGGGGCCGGCGAGTTGTTCGGGATCCGGCACGGTCACGGCGGCGGCGCTGAAGGACCTGCTGAACGGGGCCGGGCAGCAGATGCCGGCCTGCGATCACGCGGCGTGGATGTTCGCCGGTCTGTCGATGGCCGGCTGGAACGCGCTGGCCTCCCTGGGGCTGGCCGGGCTGAGCGTCGCTGCGTCGGCGCGCGAACGGAGCAAACGATGAGCGGCAAGCCGATCCCGCCCCGGCCCGGACAGGGCGCACGCGCCGCGCGCCTGGCTGAGATCCTGCGCGTTGATCACGCCGGGGAAATGGCCGCGGTGGCGATCTATCGCGGCCAGCGCGCCGTGCTCGCGGGCGCGTCCGGCCATGACCGGATTGCCGGTCAGCTGGCCCACATGCAGACCCAGGAAGCTGCCCACCTGGCCCGCTTCGAGGCGCTGCTGACCGAGCGGCGCGTGCGGCCGACGGCCCTGGCCCCGGTCTGGCGGATGGCCGCCTTCGCGCTGGGCGCCGGCACGGCGCTGATGGGCGACCGAGCGGCCCACGCCTGCACCGAGGCGGTCGAGAGCGTCATCGAGGACCACTATGCCGATCAGATCGCCGAATTGTCCGGACGTGAGCCCGAGCTCGCCGCCGAACTCGCGACCTTCCGGGCTGAAGAACTGGCCCACCGCGACCTGGCCGTCGCCGAAGGCGCGCGTGAGGCGCCGGGCTACGCCGTGCTGGCCGCCGTCATCCGCATGGGCTGCCGCACGGCGATCAGGATCAGCGAGAAACTGTAGGGCTGCTACCGGGCCGGTTGCGTGGCTCGCGAAGCACAGCCTCAAGGGACTGGCGCGACTCCTATAGTTCTGCTTTTGTTCCGGAACGGAGGCGAACATGGCGGACGGCGCATTTCGGATCGTGGAGACCTGGCCCGCGTGGCCCAGGCTGAACCAGGCGCTGGCGGCGCGGTCCAGCCTCTGGGCGGTCTGCCGTTGCGGGCGCGAAGCGGTGATCGACCCTCATCCTTGGGTCGGCCAGGGGCTGGGACGCCAGGCCACGGCACTGCTTGAGACGCGGCTGCGCTGTGTCTGTGGCGCGCGCCGCGCGCGGCTGGAGATCCGCGGCCTATCCGAGGCGCCACAGGGTGGCGCCGGCGGGATCTACGTATTCCGTTAGAGGCGGGATCTCGAAAAATTTCATCCGTCGCCGGCCAGAGCGCGCGCGGTGACCGCGGTTCAGCCCTGAAGGCTTTCCGGAACCTTGCCGCCGTTTTCGGCCAGCTTTTGCATGACCGCCTTGGACAGGGCGATGTTCTCCTCAGCGGTTCCGTCGCCGGCCACGTGGACATTCAGTTCGTCGGCCAATTGCTTGCGGGCCGCGAGGCTGGGATCGAGATCCAGGAGCTTCAGGAGGTCGACGATGGAGGTCTGCCAGTTGCCGCCGCCACCCTTCTGGCTGGCCAGGTGAGTCAGCACCGCCGCAACATCGACGGCCGGGGTCGGGGATGCTGCGACTGCGGCGGTCGGAGCGGCCGCAACCGCCGCGGCCGGCGCGACCGGCGCCGGTTCAACCGCCGCGTGGTGAAAGATCTTGTCCATGATGGTGCTGAAGATGCCCATGGTGTTTCCTGGCTTGCTTGAGAGCCGGCGATCGCCGTGTCGGCAGTGCAACAACCGGCGTCATGTCCTGTTCCGCGCAATCGCCGCGTGGACCAAAATATCGCGCAAGTCGGTGGTGGACTGCTGTCCCGGCGGACCCGACCCAGGTCAGCATCGAATGCCGTCAGGCCGCAGGTTCGGCGAACATCGGGGTCGAGCGCAGGATGGTCTGCTCTTCGTCGGTCATCTCGGCGGGAATGTCGGCGAACAGCGGAGTCGACAGATAGCGCTCGCCGGTGTCCGGCAGCATGGCCAGGATGTTGGTTCCCTTGGGCGCGTCGGCGGCGATCTTCAGCGCCCCGGCGAAGGTCGCCCCAGAGGTGATGCCGCAGAAGATGCCCTCCTTCGTCGCCAATTCCTGGCTGAGCCGGATCGCCTCGGGTCCGGGGATCGGCATCAGCTGGTCAATCAGGCCCGCGGCCACGGCGTCACCGGTCAGCTTGGCGATGAAATCGGGAGTCCAGCCCTGCATGGGATGCGGCTTCCAGGCCGGATGGCCGGCGGACGGCGAGCCGTCGGGGTTCATCGGCTGGGCCTCGCCGCTGGCGATCAGCCCGGCGTCGGACGGTTCGCAGACGACGATGCGGGTCTTCGGGCTCTGCTCGCGCAACACGCGCGCGACCCCCTTCAGCGTGCCGCCGGTGCCGTAGCCGGTGACCCAGTAGTCCAGTTGCTCGCCGGAGAAATCGGCCAGGATCTCGGCCGCCGTGGTCTTCGAGTGCGTGTCGGCGTTGGCTTCGTTCTCGAACTGGCGGGTCATGAACCAGCCGTGCGCCTCGGCCAGCTCGACGGTCTTGGCCAGCATGCCGGTGGCCCGCAGCGCGGCGGGGGTGAGGATCACCTTGGCCCCCAGGAACCGCATCAGCCGGCGCCGCTCGATCGAAAAGCTGTCGGCCATGATGACCACCAGGGGATAGCCCTTGGCCGCGCAGACCATGGCAAGACCGATGCCGGTGTTGCCGCTGGTGGCTTCGATGACGGTCTGGCCAGGCTTCAGCGCGCCGGATTTCTCGGCGGCCTCGATGACCCCCAAGGCCAGGCGGTCCTTCACCGAACCCAGCGGATTGAAGGCCTCGACCTTGACGTAAAGGTTCACCCCGGCGGGCGCCAGGCGGTTGATCCTCACAACCGGCGTGTTGCCGACGGTTCCCAGAATGCTGTCGTACCTGGCCATGTCGCTCTCCAAATCGGGAAGCTGGACTGAAAACCCGCGCCCCGCGGCAAGTCAATCGCGGGACAGGGTCTAGCGGCCGCCGCCGCCGGTGATCTCCTTGATCAGCGCCTGCACCGGTGCCTTTCCGCCGACGCCCCAGACCACCTTCAGATAGGCCAGGGTGTTGGCCGCTGCGTCCTCGAACTTCCACTCGCAGCCGTCGAACCGACAGCCATCGAAGACCGGCGGCGCGCCACCGGAAAAGACCATCCGACAGTCGCGGAACTCGCAGTCGGCGTATTCCTCGCCATCCAGAGTGACGGTCTCGTGATTGTAGATCGTACCGGCGGGCATCAGCCCTGGTCCTGGTCTTCGTCGTCCTGGTTTGCATCGTCCGGGTCGTCGGCTGGCGGCGGTTCGCCGGCGGCGCGGGCGCGTTCACGCTGGTCGCGCTTGGCGGCGGCTTTCTCGGCGACCTTGATGGCCTTCAGGCGGTCGCGCTCCATGCGCTCGAAATTATAGTTGGGCTTGCGCGCCATTTCCGGGACTCCATCAGGGGCGGCCGGGCGCGAGCCGGGCCGGGGCGAACGCCTATCCTAGCGCCAAGCGCTGGGCAATCGGGCGATCAATCGGCGAGTTCGAAAAGCGCCTGGGCAGCGGCGAGGTCCTGCACCACGTGGCCCAGGGACTTATAGACAGTGATCTGGTCGGCGGACTGGCGGCCTTCCAGCGCGCCGTCGAGCACCTGGCCGATCTCGCCGACCACATGATTGTCGCCGATCAGGCCGGCCGCCTTGGCCCGCAGGAACTCGGCGCCCTGGGCCAGCACCCCCTCGCGACTGTCGGCGATGAAGCGAGCGCGGACCACCAGGTCGTCATCCACCTCGACGGGGCCGGCATAGCTGGAGCCCACCAGGTTGAGGTGCGCGCCCGGCGCCACCCACCGGCCCAGCAGCACCGGTTCCGCGGCGCTCGTCACCGTACAGACAATGTCGGCGCCGGCGACGCAGGCTTGCGCGGCGACGTGCGCGGTTACCGGCAGGGCCAGTTCGGCGGTCAACCGCGCGGCGAGGCTGCGCGCGCGGTCGGTGGAGCGCCCCCAGACGCCGATGCCACTGAGCCGCCGCACTTTGGAGATCGCCCGGGCGTGGGTGGCGGCCTGCTCGCCGCAGCCGAGGATCGCCAGGCGATGCGCGTCCGGGCGGGCCAGAGCGTCGGTGGCCACTGCGCTGGCCGCGGCTGTGCGGATGGCGGTCACTTCCCCGGCGTGGACCACACACACCGGCGCGCCGCCGGCGGCGTCGAACAACACGATCACGCCCTGGTGCGACTGGATCCCCTTGGCACTGTTCCCCGGAAAGACGCTGATCAACTTGGCGCCGAACATCGCCCGTTCCCCCAGCGCACCCGGCATGACGCCGAACAGCCGACCCTCGCCCAGCGGGATGATCGTGCGCAGCAACTGCCGGGTCTCGCCGCGGGAGAGCGCGATCATGGCGCGACGGATCAGCGGCATGCAGACCTCGTAGGTCAGCCGCTCGTGAACCTCCGCCCGGTCGATCATGCGCATGATGCGCCCCCTTCAGCCTGGATCCGCGTTCGCCTATCCGCCGCGGAACAGTCGGCGACGGCCCGCACCCTCGCGCCACTGGTCAGCCTCGGTCAGCACCCAGCCGAAGGCCGAACCGATCGCGCCACGCGCGGCGTCGATGTCCTGTGTCGCAGTCAGCCGGTGGAGGATCTTCTGCAGCCGGGTGGCGACGGCGTGGCTTCGCTCGGCCTGTTCCCCGAACTCCAGCTTCGCTTCCAGCGCCAGCGCCGCAGCGCCAACCGCGGGCATGACGACGCTGGCCATCAGCACCAGGCCGCCGAACCACGTCGGCAGCGCCGTTCCGGTACGGTGGGCGATCACATCGGCCAGCGCGAACCCGGCAAGCGCCAGGACCAGAAGTCCGAAGGCGGCGTTCTCAGCCAGCCCGATTCGGTGGGCGATACGGCCGTTCCGCGCCGCCTGCTGGCGGTGATAGGCGATCTGTCCGCCGATAACCTCGCGGGTAGCCCAGACAGTCCAGCGGCCCATGCGCTCGGCGTCCATCACCCCGGCCGGCGGGCTCGCCTGGCGCAGGATCGGCCGGCCGAGCCGCTGATGCTCGTCGCGGGTGGCGGGCGATCCGGCGCCGCGCGTGCTGAGGCCCAAGGCCCAGGCCGCGCGCTCCAGCCGGATCTGTTCGGCGAGACGCCGTTCATCGGTCCAACGTTCGTGCCGCCGGGCGTGGGCGGCGGTCCACCAGACGGCGAACGCGGCCAGAGCCAGCCCGAGCTCCAGCAGCACGATCGGCAGTTTCATCATGGGCCAGACGGACGGCGCCGAGCCGACGGCGGCGGCGAACACGGCTGCGCCGAGCAGCAGAATCTGTTCGGAGCGATGGACGGCGGAAAGCCGCGTCGCGCGCAGATCGCTGGCCTGATAGGCCGCTGTGAGGGTCTTGAACCCAGGCTGATCGGCCAGGTCAGGCGGAATTTCCTCCTGCGGCGGCGGCGGCGCGGCGCGGCCGCCGGTGACCCGCTGAAACAGCGGATAGGTGCGCCAAAGCCAAAGGTGCAGCCAGCGGGCCAGGCGGCTTTCGCCCTTGAACGTCAGCGGCTGGGCGCCGGTCCTGGCGAAGATCGCGCGCAGGCCCTCGGCGGTGGCCGGCTCGATCATCGCCGGGTGGCCGTCCCTCAGGCCATCCAGCCATTCGGCGAAGTCGAACTCCTGCAGCGCTTCCGGCGTGGCCCGGACCAGCCGGATCTCGACGCTGCCGGGCGTGATCCAGATCACCGGCAAGCCGGCGGTGATCGCCAGGCGGACGGTGTCGGCTGTCCCGCCGGCGCCTCGCGCCCGCTCGCCGCTCCAGACCACGACCAGCAGGTCGGCCTGGGCGAGGATCCAGCGCGACTGGGCCAGATGCGCGCTGCGTCCCCCATCCTCGGTTCGTGCGCCGTCCAGCCAGGTCGCCGACAGATCGGCCGGGTCGGTCCGGGCGCTGGCCGTTGGCAGAAACGGGAAGACCGCATGCACCTGGCCAAGGCCGGCCTCATTCCAGGCCTGCACGGCAACCCGGTCCGCGCCATGCGCCAGGCCGGTCAGCAGCCTGGCCGGGGCCAGGCCCGCGCCGGTCAGCATGGCGAAGCCTTCCGCTACCCGCATCCGCAGTTCGGCGAGATCACCAAGGTCGGGCTCGCGATTGTGACCGGCGAAAGCCACCTGTAGCTGGATTGCACTCACGAACGTCGTTCCCCCCCGGCGGCCCCACGGCAGCGCGACCTTAGCGTGTTGGCGCCGTCCGGGGGAGCGGACTTTATCGCCTGCGTCGCCAAGCTGCCGCGTTGACGCGCCGCCACGCTTGGCCTCCTCATAGCGACGGTTGGGGAACGCGTTTTGGGGACGCGCCCATCGGTGAGTGTTGGGCGATGGGTCGGGTGGAACCGTGAATGGCGACGGCTGAGGTCTTCGACGTCATTGTCGTCGGCGGCGGTCCGGCGGGATCGGCCATGGGCTGGTCGCTGGCCAGACGTGGCGTCCGCGTGGCGATCCTGGAGCGCGCCATTTTCCCGCGCGAGAAGGTCTGCGGCGACTTCGTCGAGCCCGCGGGCCTGCGGATCCTCGAGGCAATGGGCTGCATCGACGCCCTGGACGCCCCCTCGCGGCTGCCGATCACCACCAACCGCGTCTACTTTGGCCCGCGGCTGGCCTACCGCGGAGAGATTCCCTACTACGAGGGCGGCCATGGCCTGCCGGCGCACGGCTATATCGTCCCACGTGACCAGCTTGACACCGTGCTGCTGGAGCGGGCCCGGGCCGCCTCGGCGACGGTCCTGCAAGGCTGCGCCGCCCTCGATGTCCGCCGCGACGGCGAGACCATGGCGGTGGACGCGCGCGACGCGACCCGGGACTTCACCCTGCGCGCGCGCCTGGTGATCGGCGCGGACGGCGTCGAATCGACGGTCGCCAAGAGCGCCGGACTGCGGCGCACCGACCGCCGCCATATTGGCATTTCCCAGCGCGCCTACGTCGAGGGGCTGGACGTCGAAGGCGGCGAGGCGACCATCTGGTTCGACGAGGACCAGGTCCCGGGCTACGGCTGGATGTTCCCGATGCCCGGTGGCCGGGCCAACGTCGGCGTCGGCATGCTGAGCGAGAGCTGTCACCGCTTCGACCTGTCGGTCCCCCGAGCTTTCGCCGAGAGCATCCAGCGCCTGCGCATCCGCCACCCCGGTTGCGCCAATGCGCGCCTCGCCAGCCGTCCGATCGGCGGGGTGGTGAAGATGTACGGTGGCATCGACCGCAACCATTTCGATGGCGGCCTGTTGATCGGCGACGCCGGATCGTTCGTCGATCCGATGACCGGAGAGGGTATAACCCAGGGCATGGAGTCGGCCCTGATCGCCTCGCAGACGGTGCTCGATGCTCTGGAAAAGGGGCGCTTCGACGCGGCGTTTCTGTCGCGGTTCGACCGGGACTTCCGAAGCTATTTCGATCCGCCGATGCTCTATCTGAGCCTTTGTGCGGTGATGATGCGCAACTGGCACTTCCGCGAGTTCTGGTGGCGCTCGACGCTGCGCGGATTCGAGAAAGCGCAGAGCGATCCCGACTTCGCCCGCGTCGCCGGGTCCGCGTTCGGCGGTCTGAACCTGCAGCCGCAGGCGATCGTCGGCCAGATCTGGTCGAGCATCTTCGCCCACCTGGCCCAGGGCGGCGTACAGGCGATCGGCGACCTGGTCAGCGGCCGAGGCTTCCGCGCTGGCGGCCTGGCCGGCGACGTCGAGGCCTGGCAGCGCGCATGGACCGCCTCGCTGAAAGACGACGCGGCCTGGCATTTTTCCTGGCTCGCTGATGTTGCCAAGACCCTGGGCCGTGTGCTGCCATCGCTGATGTCCACCGACAACGCCCGGGTCCGAGGACCGCTGATCTGACCGACGCACTCTGACCGGGGCCAAACCCGCCCGACCCTCGCTGAGGACGCTGAAAATGCCAAAAGCTCCAAAGACTCGCGCCAAGGCCACGCCCGACAAGCCGCGCGTCGCCGTCGTCGGAGGCGGCATCGCCGGCCTGACGGCCGCGCTGCGGCTGGCCCAGAGCGGCTGTCAGGTGACGGTCTATGAAGCCAAGGACCGGGTCGGCGGCAATCTGTCATCCGCGGGCGAGCCGGGCGCGCCCTACCAGGACGTCTATCCGCACATCTTTCCGGACTGGTACGCCAACTTCTGGTCGCTGTTCGAGAACGATCTGGGCCTCAGCCGCGCGGAGCATTTCGCCGAGCGGTGGGCGGTCAAGGTGCTCGACAAGCCGGCCGGTGGCCCCTCGGCGACCGAGGCGCCGAAGTACATGGACATGGTCTACGCCCCGACTCTGAAATCGGTGCTGACCACGATGAAGTCGGGCGTGCTGTCGGTTCCTGACTTCTTCCTGTTCGCCTTCCTGAACCTGGATCTGGCCGCCCAGCCGCCGGATCCGACCGACACCGACATGTTGAGCCAGCTTGACGTCAACGGTTACTTCTACTCGCGCGGCTATTCCACCGACGCCATCGCCGCCCTGCAGGACTATGTGATCACGGTGATCTGGTCGATCCCGAGCGATATGACCTCGGCCAAGGTCTACAAGAAATTCATCAAGCATCAGCTGTCGTCGCTGGGGCCCAACACGCCCTACGCCTGGATGCTCAAAGGCAGCCTGCAGGAGCGCGTGATCAGCCCGCTTGAGCGCAAGCTGACCGATCCGGCGCTTGGCTGCGAGATCCTCACCGGCACGAGCGTGCGCTCGGTTGAGGTGCTGGAGACCGGCGCCCCGCGGATCCTGCTGGATCGGCCCGGCGCGAAGGGTGGCGTCGAGGAAGCGCCGCCGGTCGACTATGTGGTGATGGCCGTGCCCGGGATGGAACTCGGCGAGATGGTCATGCGCGGCGCCGAGTCGCGGCGTCTGATCGACAAGGTTCCCGACCTTGCCCAGGTCCGTCGAGTCTGGGGCGAGGCGATCCCGGTGGTCAACCTGCATTTCAACCGCAAGCTGCCGTTCATCCCCGAGGAAATCGTCGGGCTGCGGGGGTCGGGCTACGACCTGACGATCCTGGACATCTCACAGCTATGGGATCGCGACGATCAGACGTCCGACGCCACCGTCCTGGTGCTCGCCGGCTCGAATGCCTACGCGATTCCCGCAGAGGCGGGGGAGGACCAGGCGTACCTGATGATCAAGCGGTT
>JANXXA010000123.1 GCA_025350885.1 Phenylobacterium sp. | reverse complement strand
GGCGA
The DNA here is from genome assembly GCA_025350885.1 of Phenylobacterium sp. Taxonomy (GTDB): domain Bacteria; phylum Pseudomonadota; class Alphaproteobacteria; order Caulobacterales; family Caulobacteraceae; genus Phenylobacterium. Next base: position 3,864 of record JANXXA010000123.1, on the reverse strand, counting down.
GGAGGCCTTCGCCGCGCGGCCCAAGACCGACGCCCTGCAGGTCTGAGCCCGATCATGGCGCTTACCCCTCACGTCCTGGTCGTCGAGGACGAGGATTCCCTGGCGACCCTTCTGCAATACAACCTCCAGAAGGAGGGCTACGAGGTGTCCCTGGCCGGCGACGGCGAGGAGGCGCTGCTGATGGTCGACGAGCGCCTGCCCGACCTGATCGTGCTCGACTGGATGCTGCCCAAGGTCTCCGGGATCGAGGTCTGCCGCCGGCTGCGCCAGCGCAACGAGACCCGCAATGTGCCGGTGGTCATGCTGACCGCCCGTGGCGAGGAGACCGACCGGGTCCGTGGCCTGGACACCGGGGCCGACGACTATGTGGTCAAGCCGTTCGCCATGACCGAACTGACCGCCCGCATCCGCGCGGTGCTGCGCCGGCTGCGACCGGGGCTGGCCGAGGACCGGGTGCGGCGCGGCGACATCCTGGTCGACCGCGTCGCCCATCGGGTCAAGCGCGGCGGCCAGGAGATCCACCTGGGCCCCACCGAGTTCCGCCTGCTCGACTACCTGATGCAGCACCCCGGCCGGGTGTTCTCCCGCGAACAGCTGCTGGACGCGGTCTGGGGTTCAGACGTCTATGTCGAGGCGCGCACCGTGGACGTCCACATCGGCCGCCTGCGCAAGGCCCTGGGCGCCTCCGACGACAGCGACCCCATCCGCACCGTGCGCTCGGCGGGCTATTCGCTGGACCTGGACGGGTAGGGGGCGGCGGGTCCGCGTTATCGACCGATGGCGGAGGCTCGAAGGTGCGAGGCGCGATGGCTGCCTTGCGCCAGGAGCGGCCATGGGGTCAGCTCCAGAAACCAGCCCTTCCGGCGCGGGGCCGCGTCTCCACGAACGGCGAGTTGCTGGTTCCGACCTGGTGTGCTGGATCTGAAGCTCGCCTGCTTGAGGAAACAGGCTCTGAGCGAACTTCAGATCCAGGACGCACACTAGGAAACAAAGGCTTGTTAGTGTCCCTATCGATTCCGAAGTTCGACCGCGGGGCAGGGGCGCGACCTAGCCACGAGGGATCAGATCGGAAACATCGGGGCGCACTCCGCTCTGAAGCCGAAAATCGAAGTGGGGGAAGGCAATGGCGACGGAATACGACTATATCGTAGTGGGCGGCGGCGCCGCCGGATCGATCGTCGCCGCCACCGTGGCCGCGGCGGGTTATAGCGTCCTGTTGCTGGAGCGAGGCCAGCCGGTCGCCGCGGACGCTATCGACGTCTGGGACCCTACCCGATGGATGCGGCTGCTGGACGATCCGACCTACGAACTCGGCATCTGGTCAACGTGCCAGGCGGGCCTCGATGGACAACCGCGCGCTCTACTGCAGAGCCAGGGTCTCGGCGGCTGCCAGATCCACAACGCGATGGTCTATGTGCGCGGCGGTCCGCCGACCTACGACCATTGGGCCAACGACCTTGGTTGCACGGGTTGGGACTACGCGACCTTGCGGCCCTACTTCGAGCAGATCGAGGGGACGCTGGGCCTGAGCTCGCCCAGCAACCCCTTGTCGACCTCGGTCCTGACGGCGGCCCACAACCTCAATTTCCGGCCCAACAAAAGTTACAATTGCGCCGCCACGGCGTACGGTGCGGTCCCCTTCCAATTCGCGATGACGCCACAGGCCGACGGGTCTTTCCGCCGCTCGACCGCCTATCAATCGTTCATCGGTCAAACCCCGGCCCCGAACCTGACCGTGATCTGCGGCGCCTACGCGCGCCGCCTGCTGTTCGACGTTGAAGCCGTCTCGGTCGAGTACCAGCTCGCGGACTCCGGCCCGGTCCAGCTGGCGGTCGCTGCGCGCGAAGTGGTGCTCTGCGCGGGCGCCATCAACACGCCGGCCTTACTGCTCCGGTCGGGGATCGGTCCCGCGGGCGAACTCTTGAACTGCCAAGTGCCCGTCGTCCTCGACCAGCCGAATGTCGGCGCCCATTTCCACGACGATCTGGGGTTCGGCCTTCCGGCGTTGGCGACAATACCGCCCCCCGTCTGCCCAAGTGGCTACCTCGCCGCCGGCATCTTCGCCTGCGACACCGGCGAGCCGCCGCCCGACCCGCCGGGCTTCATGGACGTCAACATCGAAGTGCAGGTGTGTACGAGCCGCCTGTACGGGGTCCACCCGCCCGGCCTCGTCGTCGGGGCCTCCGCGATGCATCTTCAGAGCAGCGGAAGCGTCACGCTCGACCCCTACGATCCCTTTGGCAAGGCGCCGGTGGTCAATCCCAACTGGATGTCCGCGCCGGGCGACATGGCGCGCGCCGTTGCGGCCTTCAACCTTGTGGAGGCGGTCATCAACGAGCCGAGCCTGGTCGCCGCCTGGGGGCTTCTTCCGCCAGCGCCGATCAAAGACCCCGAGGCCTTCATCCGCAGTCACGGCCTCTCCGTTCAGCACTATGTCAGCTCCTGTCGCATGGGCGCAGATCCCGCCTCCTCGGTCGTCGACCCACAGCTGCGCGTGCATGGGCTGGCGCGCGTGCGGGTGATGGACGCTTCGGCCGCGCCCACCACCGTCACCGGCAACACCGCCGGCGTCGCCATGGTCATCGCCGCCCGCGGCGCGGCGCTCATGCTCGGCAGCTGAGAGCGGACGGGCGCGCGCCAGGCAAAGGGCAAAGTGATCGCGGCCTGGCCCTTGAGCCTTTCGCGCCGATCATGGGAGGGACGCTGCGGCCCCCGCCTCGAGAACGCTGGCGCGGGCGAGCGCGCGAAAATCATAGGTCTCGGAGAGTTCGTCCACGCAGTCCGGCCACCGCTCGGTCTCGACCCAGTAGTCGCAAAGCCCCAGCCGCGCGCAGAACCGAACGAACCGGGGATCCTGCCGCAACGCCTGGGCGCTGCTGTAGAAGATTGTGTTGGTCGAAACTTCGCCGGGTAGCAGGCGCCCGCCAGGCTTGAAGAGGTGATCGAACCTGGCCTGCTCGATGAGCTCGTAGATCTCATCGACCGCGCCGCGACCGGCGAGCGACCCCAGCCAGGAGACGTAGACGGTGCCGGTGGCCGCCAGGATGCCGCGCAGGTCGTTCACGCGCGCCTGCGTCAGTTCCGGCGATGGATTGCGCAGGTCGTGGCTGGCCGAGATCAGCCCCTGAACCGGGGCGGCGAACATGCCGATGTTCCCGGGCGCGACCGCATACCTTTCCAGGCGGTCCCAATCGCTTATTTCCAGGGCTCGGCCAATGGCGGTGAAGCGCAGGAACCCGTCGTCAGGCCACCGTTCAACAAGGCTGTCGAATTGCTCCATCGCCTCGGCCCGGCGCATGTTGGTGCAGAGCAGGGCCGCGTGCCAGGCGGCCGTCAGCGGATCCAGCGGATCGATCTCGTAGGCCTGGGCGACATAGGCCAAGGCCACCCGGTTGCGGCCCACCTCGCTGGCCCGGGCGCTGGCCTGGCGCAGCACCTCGGGGTCGGAGGGCGCAAGCTTGAGCGCCGTGGCCACGAGGGCTTCGTTCTCGCGGAACATCCCGCAGATCGGCGCCACCATCAAACGGCTGAGGCTGACCGCCGGCGTCTCGACGTCGAGCGCAACCGCCCGCGCCAGGGCCGCCTCCATCCGCGCGGTCAGTTCCACGACCTGGGCCCCGTCGCCGTAGTATCGGGCCATGTAGGCATAGGTGATCGCAAGACTCTCCCACGCCTTCAGGAAGTGCGGCGCGCGCGCCACCGCCTCCTCGAGAAGCTGCACGTCGTCCTTGAAGCGCGATGAGTCCGGCTGGCGCGCGCGCAGATAAAGGTCGTAGGCGATGGGGTCCACGACGCCTGCGTCGCGGGGGGCGAAGGCGACCTTCAAGGCGGCGGCGACCGCCTCGGCGATGTCGTCCTGCAGGG
>JANXXA010000093.1 GCA_025350885.1 Phenylobacterium sp. | reverse complement strand
GCCGACCTCGACTTCGACAATTCTGCAAGCTGCTGACATCGGGTTCGAGCGCCAGCGACATCGACTGTGAGAGGGCCAGGGCCGATTCGGCAAGCAATTACAACGGCGGCCACTGACACCGACTTCGAGAACTGACACCTGGACCAGCGGCGCGGTGGCCGATAGCGCGGCGAACGGCGCGCCGATGGACACGGTAAGCACCCCCAGCAGCCAGAGCGTCGGGTGATTTGAGGACGGCGGGCCGAACACCTCGTTGACACGCAGCGGCAGGGCAATGGCGGCCAGCAACAGAACCCCGCCATGGACCAGGGTCTGGGCGCGCGGCGACGCCAGCCTCTGCAGGGCGTGGGCGTAGGCATAGCCAGCCAGTAGCGCCGCCTGGAAGAAGGCCAGGCTGGTGTTCCAGACCGATGGACTGCCGCCCAGCCTGGGCAGCACCAGCTTGGCCACCATCGGCTCGACCAGAAAAACCAGAGCGGCGCTGGCGAACACAGTCAACACGAATAGGCCGATCGCCGGTCGCGCATTTGCCGCGGTCGCGAAAGCCTGAGGAGTCATGGGGACGCGAATCGCCTTGAATGAAGGATCGGTCCGATGCTCTGGTCGCCGGGCCTTCTGAGCCGTTAAGAGAGTCCGCGCCGATGTTTTCGCTTGAAATCGTGACCCTCGCCCGTCTGCTGGTTGATGAGGCGCGAGAGCGGTCCTTGCGGATCGTCACGGCGGAGAGCTGCACCGGCGGCCTGGTGGCGGGCGCGATCTGCCAGGTCTCGGGGGCCTCCGATGTGTTCGAGCGCGGCTTCGTTACCTATTCCAACCGCGCCAAGCAGGAGCTGTTGGGGGTGCCGGGCGACCTGATCGCCGACCTGGGCGCGGTTTCCGAGCCGGTCGCGCGGATGATGGCGGAGGGTGCGCTGGAGAACTCCAACGCCCATATCTCGGTGGCGATCACCGGGGTCGCCGGCCCCCTCGGCGGGACGCCGATGAAGCCGGTGGGCACGGTCCATATCGCCACGGCGCGGACCAATCACGGGCTCATGCACCGCCAGGAATTCTTCGAATTCGAGGATCGGGTGGGCATCCAGTACGCCGCCGTGCAATCGGCGCTGCAGATGCTGCGCGACCGGATGACCTGAGGCCCCAAGCGGCGCCCAGCCGTCTAGCCATCGCCTCAAGAACAAGCGCCGCTCACGCGCCCGCCAGGGGCGGCGGACTCGCATAAAGCGCCGCCGCGCGGGCCTCGAAGCATTCCATCAGCCGGTCCACGGCGTGGACAAAGTTGGCGGCCAGCAGCGCCTCGAGCAACCGCGACTTGAACTGGAAGTCGATGTCGAATTCGACGCGGGCTCCACCCTCGGCGTCGAAGAACGCCCAGCTGTTGGCCAGCCTGCGGAACGGTCCCGACAGCAGGCTGACGTCGATCTGTCGCGAGTTGGCGTCACGCCGGACGCGGGTGGAAAACCGCTCCTTGAGGAAGGAAAACTGGACGCCGGCCTCGCAATCCACGGATTCAACGCCCTCCGCCAGCCGCCGTGCGTTCCACGTCCGCATGGCGGTGATCCACGGGACGAAGTCCGGATAGGCGGTGATGTCGCCGACCAGGGCGAACAGCTGGTCCGGCGTGTAGGGCAGGCGCCTGGTGACGTGGTGCTTCAGGCCCCCATCTCCAGCGCCAGCCGGGCGGCCTGCAGGCGGGCGAAGTCTTCGCCGGCATGATGCGATGACCGCGTGAGCGGGCTCGACGCGACCATCAGAAAGCCCTTGGCGCGCGCCATCGTCTCATAGGCCGCGAACTCGTCGGGATGGACGAAGCGGTCGATCGCGGCGTGTCTGCGGGTCGGCTGGAGATACTGGCCGATGGTGATGAAGTCGATGCCGGCGGAGCGCATGTCGTCCATCACCTGCATGACCTCCTCCCTGGTCTCGCCCAGCCCGACCATCACGCCGGACTTGGTGAACTGGGTCGGATCGCGCTCCTTCACCCGCTCCAGCAGGCGCAGCGAATGGTAGTAGCGCGCGCCCGGCCGGATCGAGAGGTAGAGCCTCGGCACGGTCTCCAGGTTGTGGTTGAAGACGTCGGGCTTGGCGTCGATCACTTCCAAGGCCGCGGCCACGGGTTTGCGCAGGAAGTCCGGCGTCAGGATCTCGATCGTCGTATCGGGCGCGGCGGCGCGGATCGCACGGACCACGGCGGCGAAGTGCGCGGCCCCGCCGTCGACCAGGTCGTCGCGGTCCACGGAGGTAATCACCACGTGCTTCAGGCCCATCTTCGCCACGGCGTCGGCGACGCGGACGGGTTCGGTGCGATCGAGCGCCTGTGGCTTGCCGGTGGCGACATTGCAGAAGGCGCAGGCGCGGGTGCAGACCTCCCCCATGATCATCATGGTGGCGTGGCTCTTGGACCAGCATTCGCCGATGTTCGGGCAGGCCGCCTCCTCGCAGACGGTGACCAGACCGTGGGCTTTGACGATGTCGCGGGTGGCGTTGTAGCCCGCCGATCCCGGAGCTCGAACCCGAAGCCAGTCCGGCTTGCGCAGCAGCGGCGTCTGCGGGTTCGCCTGCTTCTCCGGATGTCGCGGGCGGATCGCCCCCGACTCTTTCCGGGAAGGATTCAGAGTGTCGATGACCACGGCCATAGCCCCTAGATCGGCGGTCGCGGCGTTCGGATCAAGCCGCGAATGCGGGACGACGGCGCTCACGCCCTGTAACCATTCTTTTCATCGGTGGAACCGGGCGATAGGGTTGCCGCAACGATAACAAACGGTGGGTGGGTGCTCTTGTCGCGATCGTTCGAGGCCGCTGAGGCGCAGACGACCCTGTTCGACGCCCTGATCGAGGCGCGACAGACTTTCGGCGCGAAGAAGCTGATCCTGGAGGACCAGGAACGCAATCCGCTCAGCTACACCGACCTGATCCGCGGCGCCTTCGCGCTCGGCCGCAAGATCGCGGGTTTTACCCGCAAGGGCGAGCGGGTGGGCGTGATGCTGCCGTCGAGCTCGGCCGGCGTGGTCACCTTCTTCGCCCTGCACGCCTTCGGTCGTGTGCCGACCATGCTAAATTTCACCGCCGGCATCCGCAACCTGCGGGCCGCGTGCGACCTAGCCGGGGTTAAAACCGTGCTGACCTCCCATCGGTTTGTCGAACAGGGCAAGCTGCACGACCAGATCGATGCGCTCGAGACCCTGACCAGGGTGGTCTATCTGGAGGACGTGCGCGGCACGATCGGCCTGCCGGACAAGCTGTTCGCGGCCGCGGCCGGGGCCTTTCCCACGCGATTCCGCACGACGACGAAGCCGGACGACCCCGGGGTCATCCTGTTCACCTCCGGCAGCTTCGGTGCGCCCAAGGGGGTGGTGCTGAGTCAGGCGAACCTGATCGCCAACTGCCGCCAGATCGCCCAGCACATCGCGCTCGACCCGGACTGGGTGTTCTTCAATCCGCTGCCGATCTTTCACTGTTTCGGCCTGACCGGCGGCGCGCTGCTGCCGATCCTCAGCGGCCTGAAGGCGTTCCAGTACCCCTCGCC
>JANXXA010000086.1 GCA_025350885.1 Phenylobacterium sp. | reverse complement strand
CCGAGGCCGCGGCGATCGAGGGCCGCGAGGCCGCTCACGTCGCCCGCCAGAGCGCGCCCACCGACCCCGCCGCCAAGGTCACCGACCTGGCCGAGGGCTGCCGCGACAACACCGGCGTCAACTGCGGCTATAACGTCGGCTGGACCGATCCCGGCTCGACGGTCATGCGGGTGCGGGGCTTACCGCGCGCCTCGTTGCTCACCGTCCCGTCGAACGGGCGGATCCCGCCCTACCGGGATGGCCGACGTCCCGCGTTGCGGCGCGCAGGATCGGGCGAGGGCGGCCCGGCTGACAATCCCGAGCAGCGCGCCCTGGGCGAGCGGTGCATCCTGGCGTTCGGCACACCGTCTGGCCCAGTGATGACCTCCCAACTCTACAACAACAACTACCAGTTCCTGCTGACCCGCGACGCCCTGGTGATCGTCGTCGAGATGGTCCACGACGCCCGCGTCATCCGGCTGGACCGCAAGGCGCACCTGCCAGCGTCGATCCGCCCCTGGATGGGCGATTCCATCGGCTGGTGGGAGGGCGACACCCTGGTGGCCGAGACCACCAACTTCAATCCGGGCCAGGGCTACCGCGGCGCCGACGAGAACCTGAAGGTCACCGAGCGCTTCACCCGCACGGCCAAGGACCACGTCTTCTACCAGTTCAAGGTCGAAGACCCCACCGTCTGGGCCGAACCCTGGGGCGGCGAGTACGAGTTCTCTCCGCAGAAGGGGCAGGTCTACGAATACGCCTGCCACGAAGGCAACTACGCGCTGGAAGGGATTCTGGCCGGCGCGCGGGCGGAGGAGGCCAAGGGTGGCGTCGGGACTGCCTACCGGAACAGCGACAGATCCACCGCCTCGCCCATCACCCGATAGCCGGCGTCGTTGGGGTGCAGCCAGTCTCCGGACTGCAGGTCGGCGCGCATGCGCTCGGGCCGGGCGGGATCGCGGGTCGCCGCGTCGAGGTCGGTGACGCCGTCGAACTCGTGGCTGGTTCGGATCCAGGCGTTTGTCGCCTGACGCTGCGTCTCGCCGGCAACGCTGAAATAGCCCGCGCCGCCATAGGGCAGGAGGGTCGCGCCGATGATCTTCAGACCGTGAGCGTGGGCGCGGGCGATCAGCTGGCGGTAGCCGGAGATCAGGGCCTCGGCGGTCGGCGGCGCGGTGCGGCTCGCGCCCAGGTCGTTGACGCCCTCCAGCACGATGACGTGGGTCGCGCCCGGGACTGACAGCACGTCGCGGTCGAAACGGCTGAGCGCACTCTGGCCGAAGATGGCGATGGCCCCGTCGCTCAGCACCCGGTTGCCGCCGATGCCGGCGTTGATCACCGCGACGGCGCGGCCAGGAAACCGGGCGGTCAGGCGCTCAGCGAGGCGGTCCGGCCAGCGACGGTCGGCGCCTGCCGTGGACAGGTAGCCATCGGTGATGGAGTCACCAAACGCCACGATCACTGGACCGGGCGCGGCGATGGTCTCGATTTCCACGCCGGAGAGGAAAGCGCGGTACTGGGCGGGGCCGGTGGCGGGGAGCAGGGGCTTTTCGGTGAAGTCGCCGGGCGGCGAAACCTGCACCAGCTCCTGGCCGCTCATGTGGCAGGTGCAGCCTGCGGTGTCCCCCGGCAGGAACAGGCTGACCCGCAGGCGGGCGAGAGCCTTGGTCGGCAGGGCGACGGGATCGCTGACCAGCGGCGCGCCCGGTGGCGCGTTCGCGGTTCTGGCGCCGGAGAAGGTCACCGCACGATCGCTGCCGGGCAGGATTGCGCCGTCCGGACCGACCAGGGCCACGCGGGCCGCGCCCACGGCGAGCGAATGGCCGCCGTACTCATTGGTCAGCCGGATTCGCAGGCGCCGGCCGCCAGCGCTCAGTCTCACCACCTGGACGATGGTCTGGTTGTTGAAGCTGGGCGTCGCCTGGACCGCGCCGTTCACGGTGGTCGACAGGAACGATGCGCCCCATGAGTCGACCCACGACGATGCGGGTGTTGCCGCGATCGGGGCTCGGTTCGTGCCTGCTGCTACGGGCGCTGACGCGACGA
>JANXXA010000081.1 GCA_025350885.1 Phenylobacterium sp. | reverse complement strand
CCTGCCGATGTTCCTGTTGATCCCGGCGCTGCTGAAGCGCGGGGCGCCGTTCTGGGTGGCCCTGGCCGCGGGCTGCGCCCTGACCGTCGGCCTCTACCTTACAATGACCGCCGTTGGCCCGCGGATCGGGCTGAAACTCTGAACGGGAGCGACACATGACTGGCCCTTGGATCGACCGCCGCCTGCTGCTGGGCGGCATCGCGCTGGCGGGCGGCGCCGCAACCGCAGCGGCCGCCGCGGCGCCAGCCCCGGCGTCCGCGGGGTCCGGATCGGCGGCCGGCTTCGCGCCGCAGCCACTGCCCTTTGATCCGAAGGCCGTGCCGGGCCTCTCGGAGAAACTGCTGACCAGTCACCATGACAACAACTATGTCGGCGCCGTGAAGCGGCTGGGGACGATCCGCGAGGCGTTCGCCAAGCTCGACCTGGCCACGGCCCCAGGGTTTCAGATCAACGGCCTGAAGCGCGAGGAGTTGATCGCCTGGAACTCGATGATCCTGCATGAGGTCTATTTCGCGGGGTTCACCGCGGCCCAGGCGCCCAGCGCGGCGCTGGCCCAGGCGCTGGAGCGCGACTTCGGCAGCGTCGATCGCTGGACCGCGGAATTCGCCGCCATGGGCAAGGCGCTGGGCGGCGGCTCGGGCTGGGTGCTGCTGACCTGGAGCCCGCATGACCGGCGGCTGGTCAACAGCTGGGCCTCGGACCACACCCAGACCCTGGCCGGCGGGACGCCGCTGCTGGCGCTCGACATGTACGAGCACGCCTATCAGATGGACTACGGCGCCAAGGCGGCCGCCTATGTGGATGCCTTCATGAAGGTGGTCTCCTGGACCCGCGCCAACGAGACGTTCCGCCGGGCGAGCGCGGCCTAGGTTCCAGAGGCCAGGGGCGATGGCGCCCTTCCCCCACAGGTTGGATCCCGCGTGGAGTAGAACGCTGCAGATATGGCGACGACCCTGCGCTAGGCATGATATACATTTCCGTGTTGTATATCTCGGGAGGTCGGCATGAAGGTCGCGAAATGGGGGAACAGCCTGGCCATCCGTCTTCCCAAGGCGGTGATCGAGGTCATGGGCCTGAAAGAGGGCGACGATGTGAAGGTCGGCGTCACCGACAGCCGGGCGCTTGGCCTCGAAGCCAAGCCGGATCGGCTCGCATTGCTCGAAAGGCTGCGCCGATACGAAGGCCGGATGCCCAGGGACTTCCATTTCGATCGCCTGGAAGCCAACGAAATTGACTGAGGTGTTCCTCGACACCAACGTCCTGATCTACCTCTATTCCGGCGAGGCCGAGAAAGCCGCCAGAGCCCGGGCGCTGATCGCTCAAGGCGGGATCGTCAGCGTTCAGGTGCTGAACGAATTCGCCTCCGTGGCGCGTCGCAAGTTCAAGGTTCCGTGGGATGAGGTTCGCGAGGCTCTGACCGCGATCCGCGCCAACGTCGAGGTCATGCCCCTGACCGTCGAAATCCATGAACGCGGCATGTCGGTCGCGGAGCGCTACGGCTTTGAGCTCTTCGACGCCATGCTCGTCTCGGCCGCGCTCACATCTGGCGCCCGGACAATGTATTCAGAGGACCTGCAGGACGGGCAGATCATCGACGGCCTGACGATCATCAACCCGTTCAGAGCCGGCTGATCGTCCTCGGCGCAGGCGCCAGGGCTCGCACGTTCAACAGGCAGCGCGGCGTCGAGGCCCCGCGCATCAGGTCGCCGACGCCAGGAAGGCGTTGATCCAGCCGCCGACCCGGACGCGGTCGTCGGGGCCTGAGTAACTGGCGATGGCGCGGTCGACCTGATCGGCGGTGAGCGGTCCGTCACGGCGGGTCTCGATCAGCTCGACAGCGTAAGCCGGGTCGAACTCCGGATGCGGTTGCATCGAGATCGCCCGGTCGTTCGAATAGATCAGGCCGGCGAACGGCGTGAAGTCGCTGGCGGCCCACACTTGCGCCCCCGGCGGCGCTTCGACCACCTGATCCTGATGCGAGGCCGGCAGGCGGATCGTGGTCGCGCCATCCATCCAGGGCTCGTGGGTGAGCACCCGATATTGGTTTTCGCCCACGCCCCAGCCCTTGGGCGACTTGATCACCTGGCCGCCGAAGGCCTGGGCCATCAGCTGGTGACCGAGGCAGACGCCGACCATCGCCGCCTGACCCCTGGCCGCGCGCAGGAAGTCCAGCGTCTGCCCGATCCACGGCTCTGGATCGTAGGCCCCCGCCGCCCCGCCGGTGATCAGCCACGCGTCGCACGCCGTCGGGCTCGCCGGCAGTTCGCCCTCGTCGACGGCATAGGTGCGATAGTCGTGGCCAGGACCCAGCAACGCCTCGAACATCTCCGGATAGGTCCCGAACCGGGGGATGCAGGCCCGGGGGGGACGTCCGGTCTTGAGGATCCCGAGCTTCAAAACGCCATCCCCTGCGCCACCGACTTCAGCTTCTCGATCATCGACAGCCTGTCGTCGAGGAAGTCGTGGTCGATCCACCAGGCCTCGACCTCGGCCAGCACCTGGCCGACCATCGGCCCCTTGGGCACGCCCGAGGCGATGACGTCGCGGCCGGACAGCGGGAACGCGGGCGCGGTCCAGCCTTCGCCAAGCGCGATCATCCCGCGCCACTGCGGCGTGGTCGCGGTGCGACGCGCGCGCGCCCAGGCGAGCTTGGCCCGGTCGCGGAACGCCCGGGCGCCCAGGTGATAGACGTGGCGGCGGATCTCGCGCGGGCTCATCCAGCTCTTCAAGGCGGGCGTCGGCGCGAGCGCGGCTGTGATCCGGTCGCGCTGGGCGTTGGACAGCCGCAGGCGCTCGGCCAGTTGCGCGGCCGCCAGCTGATCGTCAGGCAACAGGGCGGCAAGCCGCAGCACCGCATCGGTCTCGAACAGCTGGTCTTCCTCGATCGCCACCATGCCGTCGAAGCGGGCCAGATCGAGCGGTGGCGCCAGCACCTCGCCCAGCACGCCGCAGCCGGCCATCAGGCTCACCGCCTCGCGGGGGTCGGCCGCGGCGAACAGTTTCAACAGCTCTCTGGCGACCCGCTCGGCCGACAGGGCGCCCACGTCGCTCTTCAGGGCCGCGCAGGCCGCCAGGGCGGCGGCGTCCGCCGGGCCGGAGCCATACCAGGCGCGGAAGCGGAAGAAGCGCAGGATGCGCAGGGCGTCCTCGGCGATCCGCCGCTCGGGCTCGCCGACGAAGACAATGCGGCCGGCCCGCGCGTCGGCGACACCCTGGCCGTTGGGGTCAAGCACGGTCCCGTCGCGCCGCGCATAGAGGCTGTTCAGCGTGAAGTCGCGCCGCCGCGCATCTTCGGCCCAGTCGTTGGTGAACGCCACCACGGCGCGCCGCCCATCGGTGGCGACATCACGGCGCAGGGTGGTGATCTCATAGGGCTTGGAGCCGCTGACCGCCGTGACCGTGCCGTGCTCGATGCCGGTCGGCACGGCCTTCAGTTTCGCCGCCGCCAGCGCCCGGGTCACCTGATCCGGCGTCAGGGTCGTGGCGATGTCGATGTCGTCGATAGCCCGGCCCAGCAGCGCATTGCGCACGCAACCGCCGACGAAACGGGCGCAGTCCGGACCGCCCGCCGCCTCCAGCGCGTCGAGCACCGCCGCCGTCGCTGGCGCGGTGATCCAGGGGCGCGGGCCGAGGGTCTCGGTCATCTGGCCTTCGGGTTTTCAAAATGGCCCTGCGTGACCGCGCCGTCGGGGGTGACCTCGCCGGGCACATAGTGCTCGCCGCGGTTGTCGGTGTGGAAGATCGCCGTCCCGACCAGCGACAGGCCGACCAGGACCGCACCGGCGGCCACCAGCCAGGCATAGGGGGTGGAACCCATCTCGCGGCCCGAACGCCGCGCCCAGGCCCGCCACAGGAACCAGACCGCGAAGGGCGCCAGCACCAGGCTGCCACGGATCAGCAGGACCCTAAGCAACGGCGGCCCCATAGAGCCGGTCGTAGAGCGCGCGCAGCACCCCGGCCGTGGCGCCCCAGATGAACCGGTCGTCGTGGGTCATGGCATAAAATCGGCGCTTCTCTCCCGTCGGCAGCTCGCGCTCATGCTCCTCATGGTTTTGCGGGTCCATCAGGAACCCGAACGGCGTCTCAAAGATGTCGGCCACTTCGTCGGGGTTGGCGGTAAGCGTGAACCCCGCCCGCACGAAGCCGACCACCGGCGTGATCAGGAATCCGGTGCCGGTGCGGTAGGGCGTCGAGAGTCCCGCCAGGGAGACAAAGCTCGGGTGCAACCCGATCTCTTCCTCGGCCTCGCGAAGCGCTGTCTGCCAGGCGGACTCGCCCGGGTCGCGCCGCCCGCCGGGGAGCGCGAT
>JANXXA010000061.1 GCA_025350885.1 Phenylobacterium sp. | reverse complement strand
CCACCCGATGCGCCTGGTCCGCCGTGCCGCGGGCGTAGGAGATGAAGATATCGGTCATGGGCCGGCGGCGTCAGCCGCCGAACCGCCGGTTGAGCTTGCGCATGCCGCCGAGCCAGCGACCATAGTTGTCCGTCTTGTTGCGCATATAGGTCAGCACCTCGGGGTGCGGCAGGATCAGGAATTCTTCCGCCTCGATCGACCTGACCACCACGTCGGCCAGGAATTCCGGCTCCATCATCCCGTCGATGCTGGCCACGCCGTCGGGGTTGCCGGCGGTCATCGCCGTGCGCACGGCCTGCGGACAGAGCACCGAGACCTTGATCCCCTGGTCGCCATGGGTGATGGCCAGCCATTCGGCGAGACCGACGGCGGCGTGCTTGGTCACCGCATAGGGCGCCGAGCCGATCTGCGACAACAGCCCCGCCGCCGAGGCGGTGTTCAGCAGGTAGCCGCCGCCGCGCGCCGCCATCCGCGGGACCAGGTGCCGCGCCGCCCAGACATGAGCCATCACATTGATGTCCCAGATCCGCTGCCAGTCCTCGTTCGGGGTCTCCGCCCCGCCGCCGACGCCGATGCCGGCGTTGGAGCAGAACAGGTCGATTGGCCCGTGGTCGGCCTCCACGGTCTCGATCAGGGTCTGGATCTCGGCTTCGCGGGCCACGTCGACCTTGAAGGCCACGCCGCCGATCCCCGCCGCCGTCGCCTTGGCGCCGGCTTCGTCGCGGTCGGCGCAGACCACCAGCTTCGCGCCCTCGGCGGCGAACCGCTGGGCCATGGCCCGGCCGATGCCGCTGGCGGCCCCGGTCACCACGATGATTCGATCGTTGAGTTTCATGGCCTTGCGCCTCCCGGACATTGGCTGGTCACAGGTCTAGCGGATTTCACGCCGGGGTCGAGGCAGCTAAGAGCGGCGCAGGCGCGCCTCTGGCGAGGCTCGGCTGAGCTGTGGTACGGTCCACGCATGACCACGAGGACGACGAAGGCGATTCAGCCAGACGCGGCCGCAGAGGCCGACGCGGGCCATCAGGACGGCGTCGATGGATTCATTGCGCGCCATCGCGACGCGTTGAACGCCTCCATCCAACGCTCCCGCGAAGAGTTGGCGCGGGGTGTAGGGTCCACGCGCTCCATCAACGACATCGTTGCAGACGGCCGCAAGCGCCACCGCTCAGGCTAGCGGCCGGCAAGTCTTTGCCATGGCGCGACCGCACGTTCGCCTCTCCCTCGACGTTGAGCGTGATCTTGAGGCGTTGTTCGACTGGATCGCGTCAGACAGCGGCGTCGAGCGTGCTGAGGCCGTTCTGCGTCGAATCGAAGACGCTCTTGAGCTCATCGCCGGCATGCCACGCATCGGCCGCGTCCGCCCCGACCTGGATGGCGAGCCGCGCACCTTCGTCGTCTGGCCCTGGGTCATCCTGTACGAGCCCTCGCTGACTGGACCCGGAATTGCGGTCTGGCGGGTTTTCGATGGCCGGCGAGACCTCCCCCGCCATGGTGCGCCATAGCGCTTGCCAGCCGCGCCGTGGCGGCGAACACTCCGAAGCATGATCCAGATCGCCCGCCCCCTCGCCCGCCTCACCCTCGCCGCCGCATTGGGCGCCGCCCTGGCCGTGGCCGCATCTGCGCACGCCGCGGCCTACCACGCCCCCAGGAACGGCTTCGGCCAGCCGGATCTGGGCGGCGCCTGGACCAACGCCTCGCTCACCAGCCTGCAGCGCCCGGCGATGTTTAAGAGCCTCACCCTGACCGAAGCCGAGGCCGTGGCGGTAGAAAAACGCCGCGCGGCCGCGCGCGCCACCCAGGACCGGCCCAGCGATCCGAAGGCCGGCGCGCCGCCCGCCGCCAGCGACCCCGGCGGCTACAACGCATCGTGGACCGACCCCGGCGTGGCGCTGGGCCGCATCGCCGGCCAGGTGCGGACCTCGTGGATCGTCGATCCCGCCGACGGCCAGCTGCCCTATACGCCGGCGGGGCGGCGTGCCTATGTCGAGGCCCTGCGCAAGGCGCGCAACAGCTGGGACGGGCCGGAGAGCCGCCCGCTCGGCGAGCGCTGCATCCTGGGCTTCGGCTCAACCGCCGGGCCGCCGATGCTCAACGTGCTCTACAACAACAACTATCAGATCGTGCAGTCGAAGGACGCCGTGGCGATCCTGGTGGAGATGAACCACGACGCGCGGATCATCCGGCTGGCCGACCGCCGCCACCCCGACGCCGGCATCCGCCCCTGGATGGGGGACAGTTTCGGCTGGTGGGAGGGCGAGACGCTGGTGGTCGAGACCACCAACTTCAATCCGGGCGAGAGCCTGCGGCCCTATTTCGGCAACTCGGTCCTGCTGTCGCCGGCCGCGCGGGTGACCGAGCGGTTCACCCGCATCTCGGCCAGCCAGATCCTCTATCGGTTCAGCGTCGACGATCCGGCCACCTACGCCCAGGTCTGGACCGCCGAGATGCCGCTCAACGCCGCCGCCGGGCCCATGTTCGAATACGCCTGCCACGAAGGCAACTACGCCCTGCCCGGCATCCTGGCCGGCGCCCGGCGGGCGGAGCGTAACGGCGGCAAGCCGGAAACCGTCGAGGTCAGCGAATAGACGCGCGCGCCTGCGCCGCAGCGCTGGCAAAGGCAGACCCAATATCGCCTGACGGTTGCAAGCTTTTGACGCCGGACCTTAACTGTGGCCTGAATGTGGCGCAGGAAGACTTGGTCATGGCCCCGCGCGACGCACCTCAGCCCTACATGGTCTATATGGGACCGCGTCCCGTGCGTCCGGTCGCCGAGACCCTCGGCGCCGAAGCCGCGGCCCGCGCCGTGGAAGACTGGCGCAAGGCCCATCCGGAATTCGCCAAGGCCACGCCGTCGGGGGGCGATCGGTCGAGCCTGGTGGTCGCGGTGGGCGGCGCGCTGGTAGCCGGCCTGACGCTGGGCATCTGGATCGGCCCGACCCTGCGTCCCGTCGAGCCCGGCGCGGCGCCGCCAGCGGCCATGGACGTCGCCACAGCCACACCGGAACGGCCCGCGCTGGCCGGCGGTCACGCGCCCCCGGATCGGGCGATGATCGCCGCCCAGGCGCTGATCTCCGGCCTCACCCCCCTGCCCGGCGCCCAGCTCGTGACCCATCGCGGCAAGGTCCACGCCGCGTCGGGCAAGGCTCGGCATATCGCTCTCGCGGCAAAGCTCAAGGCCGTCGTGCGGCAGGATCCAGAGCCCGCGTTGACGGATCAGGTCGGCTGCAAGCCCGCTGCGAGCCGCCTGCAGGTCACCCTCTGCGCCGACCCGACCATCGCCGCCGCCGACCAGGATCTGAAGCGGGCCTACCAGCGGGCGCTGAAGGCGGGCGCGCCGGTCCGGACCTTGCGCGCCCAGCAATACGACTGGCAGGCGGCAAGCGAAGCCGCCGCCGCCCGCTCGCCGGGCGAACTGGTCAGCGCCTACCGCCAACGCATCGAAGACCTCAACGCGCTGGCCGACGACCCGCCGCACTGACGCCCGCGCGGCGTCCTCTAGTTCAGCTCCAGCCCCGCAAGGCTCCCCTCGGCGCGCCAGTCCTCCAGCATCTCGACGAAGGCCACCGGGCCCGCTTCGAAGTCGACGACCCGGCCACCTACAGCCAAGTCTGGAAGGCGGAGATGCCGCTGAACGTCGCCGCCAGCCCGATCTACCAACATGCCTGCCACGAAGGCAACTACGGGCTGCCCGGCATCCTCGCCGGTCGTGCACAAGGCCGAGAAGGAAGGCAAGACCATCGAGACGGTGGACATCGGCGCCTAATACCAACCGCCCTTAAGCTCCACCGCAGTTTGCCCATTGGCGAGCGCCGAGGGACTGGATGCGATCTGGTTCGGCGATGAGACGGTTCCAGGCGTCGCAGACGGCGTCGAGGATGGCGTCGTAGTCTTTGAAGACGTGGTTGGAGAGCCAACGGCCTCG
>JANXXA010000308.1 GCA_025350885.1 Phenylobacterium sp. | reverse complement strand
GAGGGAGTCAGAACCAGGGGGAAGCTCGCGCCGAACCCGCCGAAGTCGACCCGGCGCAGCACCGCCACGCGCGCCTCGATGTCGCGACCCAGCACCGAGACGGTAACTGTGTCGCCTAGCCTGATCTTCGCACCCTTGGCCGCCTCGATGTCGAGCGCCAGCAACGGCGGGCCGGCGTAGCGGGCCGGCCACCAGCGGCCTTCGAGGATGCCCGCGCCATCGGGCCGGGCGCCGATCGCCGACATGGTGATGTCGCTGTCATAGGCCCAGCGATCGGCGCGGGGAATCCGCTCAGGGTTCACGGGCGCGCCACGCACGGCAATGATCCGGCCGGTGACGAACGGCTCGCGCAGGTAGGTCTTGGCGGTCAGCCGCTGGCCGAAGGCGCGCGCCACGGCAGCGTCGAATTCGGCTGAACGCTCGCCGGGACTATCGGTGAACACCAGGGCCGGCGCGGTGCGCGGCGCGACCTCCGAGACCTGGGCCAGCAGGCTGGACTGGATCAGCACCACCGCGGCCAGCAGCGCCACGCCAAGGCCGATGGCCGGTGAGGCGGTTCGCGCCGCCGAGTGCGGTCCGGCCAGGTTCGCCAGGCCGATGCGCAAGGGACCGCGCGCGCCGGCCCTGGCCCGGCCGGCGAGGATCGCCGAGCCCCAGCCCAGCGCCCACAAGAGGCCGAAGGCGACGACGACGCCGGCGATCATGATCGCCGCGGCCAGCGGCGTCGGCGCGGTCACCACCGCCATGGCGGCGAGCCCCGCGGCCGCCAGCACGGCGCCGACGATTTCCGGCCCGAGTTTCAGGGTCCCGGAAAGGTCGCTGCGGAACAGAGTGGCCGGCGGCGTCGAACGGGCTCGGCCCAGGGGCGCCAGGGAGAAGGCCGCCGCCGACAGCAACCCAAAGGCCGCCGCCTTGGCCAGCGGCCCGGGATAGACCGCGAACAGCGCCGGGATCGGCAGCTTGTCCTGCACCAGCGCGCCCAGGATCAGTGGCGCCATGGCCCCGATGCCCAGGCCGATGGCGACCCCCAGCGCGGCCAAGAGGCCGATCTGGATCAGATAGATGTCGCGCACCAGGGCGCCCTCGGCGCCCAGCGCCTTCAGCGTGGCGATCACCGGCTTGCGGACCTCCAAATAGGCGCTGACCGCACCGAACACCCCCAGGCCGCCGGCCACCAGCGAGGCCAGGCCGATGAAGCCCAGGAAATACTCCAGCTGGTCGATCAGCCGATGGATGCCGGGCGCGGCGTCCTCGCGGTCGCGGACCCGGACCTTCGGATCGAGCGCCGCCTTCAGGTCGGTCTTGGCCGCCACCAGCGGGGTTCCGGGCGGCAGCGCCAGTCGCGCGGTCTCGCCGAACGGCAGGCCGGGCGCGAGAAACCCGCCCTGCTCCACCGCTGCGATATTGGTGGTCACGCGGGGGCCGAGCGCAAAGCCTCGCGACAGCCGGTCCGGCTCGCCCATCAGCACGCCCCGGACGATCAAAGGCAGGTTGCCGGCGACGAACCGATCGCCGAGCTTCAGGTGCAGCCGGTCGAGCAAGGGCTGCTCGACCACCGCCCCGGCGACCCCGTCGCGGGTGGCGATCGCCGTCTGCAGCGAGGCCGCGCCCTGCAAGGTCACCTGCCCGGCCAGCGGATAGGCGGTGTTGACCCCGCGCATCTGAATCAGCCGACGCTCGCCGTCGGGCCCCTGGGCCATGGCGATAGTGGCCACCGAGAACGACACCCGGCCCCTGGCCGCCAGGGCGGCCCGCTCGGGGCCGGTGAACTGCCGCTGGCCGATGGAAAAGGCCAAGTCGCCGCCAAGGATCTCGCTGGCCTGGCTGGCCAGTCCCCGGCGGAACGCCTCGGCGGTCGAACCCGCCGCGGCGATGGCCGCCACGCCCAGCGCCAGACAGGCCAGGAAGATGCGAAATCCGCGCACGCCGGCGCGCAGTTCGCGACCCGCGAAACGCAGGGACAGCGGCGTCATGCGGTTTCGACGACGCGACCGTCGCGCAGGCGCACGGCCCGGTCGGCGCGGGCGGCCAGCGTCTCGTCGTGGGTCACCAGCACCAGGGCCGCCCCCGTCTCGGCCACCAGGTCGAACATCAGATCGGCGACGTGGGCGGCGTTGGCGGCGTCGAGATTGCCGGTGGGCTCGTCGGCGAACAGCAGGGCGGGCCGACAGGCCAGCGCCCGGGCCAGCGCCACCCGCTGCTGCTCACCGCCGGACAGCTGATGCGGATAGTGCCGGCCGCGCGCGACGAGCCCGACGCGGTCGAGCCAGACCCGCGCGGTCTCGGTGGCGCCCGGCGTGCGGGCGATCTCCAGCGGCGCGGCGACGTTCTCCTGCGCCGTCATGTTGGGCAAGAGATGGAAGCCCTGAAAGACCAGCGACACCCGACCCCGGCGCAAGCGCGCGCGACCATCTTCGTCGAGGCCCGCCAGGTCCTGGCCGAACAGCATCACCTTGCCGCCGGTCGGGCGCTCCAGGCCAGCCGCCACCGCGATCAGCGAGGACTTGCCACACCCCGACGGCCCGACCAGCGCCACACGCTCGCCGCTTCGCACCCGCACATCCAGCCCGCGCAGGATTTCCACCGGCCCCGCCGCCGAGGGCAAGGTCAGCGAGATGGCCTCAAGGACCAGCGGATCGAAAACTTCGGACAACCCAGGGCCTCGGAGTTTGAACGGTGGGAGCGACACCCTAGATAGGGCGGCGCATGCCCGATACACGACCCCTCCCGATTTCCCGCCGAGTCCTTTTCGCGGCAGGCCTGCTGGCGTTGCCGCGGCAGGCGCTGGCGGCGCGCGGCCAGATTGTCACGATCCTCGGCGACTCGATCACCACTGGGCTGGGCCTGCCCGCCGACGCCGCCTTGCCGGCGCAACTGCATCTGGCGCTGGAGCGACTGGGCGTGCCCACCCTCGTGCGCGGCGCCGGCGTCTCCGGCGACACCAGCGCGGCCGGAGCGGCCCGCGTGGACTTCAGCGTCCAGCCGGGCACGGCCGTGGCGGTAGTGGCGCTGGGCGGCAATGACCTGCTCCAGGGCCTCGACCCGAAGACCACGCGGGCCAACCTGGAACACATTTTGGTGCGGCTGAAGCAGCGCCACATCGGCGTGCTGCTGGCCGGACTGAAGGCGCCTCCGGAACTTGGCCGCGGCTACGCCCGGGAGTTCGACGCGGTGTTTCCGAGCCTGGCCAAGGCCCACGGCGTGACCCTCTACCCCGACCTGCTGGCCGGCGTCGGGCGCAACCGCGCGCTGAACCAGGCCGACGCCATCCATCCCAACGCGCACGGGGTCAAGATCATCGCCGCCCGCCTGGCGCCGGTGGTCGCCAGGGTGCTGGCGAGGCAGGTTTAGCGCGTCCGCGATTACTGCGCGATTGCGCTGACCACGATCCAGACGTCGCCGTGGGTTCAGCACTCCCGGCGATTTCCGCGCGAGGTTGACGTTGGGGCGTGCTTGCTCGCGGCCCGCGTTGGCCTAGGGTTTGCCCCGACAAGCCACAGGGGAGAAGGCTCGCCATGAGCCCCGAAGACGACCACGCCGCCGTTTCGACCCAGACACCGGCATCAGGACCGGCGCCCGCATCGAGACCTGCACCCGCCGAAGTCGAGGCGCTCTGCGCGCGCCAGCCCGGCCCGGACTTGGTGGGACGCTAGATCATGGCCAGCGAGATCATCCTGCACCACTACGACACCTCGCCCTTCTCGGAGAAGGTGCGGGTGATGATGGGCGTCAAGGGGCTGTCCTGGCGCTCGGTGATCCAGCCGGTGATCATGCCCAAGCCG
>JANXXA010000015.1 GCA_025350885.1 Phenylobacterium sp. | reverse complement strand
CGCCTTCGCGGGGATGAGCGGAGTTTAGGAATCCCCCAGCCCTTGATTTTCCGTGCTCTCAATTGAGTCTGAACCCTAATTTGTGTGACGCAGGCTTAGCCGCTACAAGCCCGGCCATGTCGCACAATACGTTCGGCCATCTATTCCGCGTGACCACCTGGGGCGAGAGCCACGGGCCGGCGCTGGGCTGCGTGGTCGATGGCTGCCCCCCCGGCATCCCGCTCACCGAGGCCGACATCCAGCGGTGGCTGGACCAGCGCCGCCCCGGCCAGGGCAAGTTCGTCACCCAGCGCCAGGAGCCGGACACCGTGCGAATCCTGTCGGGCGTGTTCTCTGACGACCGCCACCCGGACCAGGTCACCACCGGCACGCCGATCTCGCTGATGATCGACAACGTCGACCAGCGCAGCCGCGACTATTCGGAGATCGCCACCGCCTTCCGTCCCGGACACGCCGACTACAGCTATTTCGCCAAATATGGCGTGCGCGACTATCGCGGCGGCGGCCGGCAGTCGGCCCGCGAGACCGCCGCGCGCGTCGCCGCCGGCGCCATTGCCCGGCTGATCATCCCCGGCGTCACCATCCGCGGTGCGGTGACCCAGATCGGACCGCATGCCGTGGCCCCCGACCGGATCGACTTCAGCCAGACCGGAACCAATCCCTTCTGGTGCCCCGACCCCGACATGGTTCCGATCTGGGAAGACCACCTGGAGGCCATCCGCAAGGCCGGCTCTTCCACCGGCGCCATTGTCGCCGTCGAGGCGGTGGGCGCGCCGGCTGGCTGGGGCGCGCCGGTCTACGGCAAACTCGACGCCGAACTCGCCGGCGCCTGCATGTCGATCAACGCCGCCAAGGGCGTGGAGATCGGCGCGGGCTTCGCGGCCGCGGCGCTCACCGGCGAAGACAATGCCGACGAAATGCGGGCGGGCAATACTGGCCCGACCTTCCTCTCCAACAGCGCCGGCGGCATCCTGGGTGGCATTTCCACCGGCCAGCCGATCACCGCGCGCGTGGCGTTCAAGCCGACCTCCTCGATCCTCACGCCGCGCCGCACGATCAATGAAGCCGGCGAGGAGATCGAGCTGCGCACCAAGGGTCGCCACGACCCCTGCGTCGGCCTGCGCGCCGTGCCGGTGGTCGAGGCGATGGTCGCCTGCGTGCTGGCCGACGCCTACCTGCGACATCGGGGCCAGACCGGACGCTGAGCCGCGCCGCCTGTTTCAATTTCGGGTCCGCACACGCCTAGCTTGCGTTGCGGATTGTCAATCTCCGACAGCCACTTAGCGGCCTTGCGGACCGGCATGACTTTGCCGTTGACCGCATTGTTGCGGAAACGTAATCAAACTTGCTGACAGGTTCGCGCGACGCCATCGGGCGGCCGGAACGGGCGGTGGATCGGCCTTGCGTTACGACCTGCTCAAAATCCTCATCGTCGATGACAATCCCCACATGCGCGTGCTCATCGCCGAGGTCCTCAGGGCGATCGGCGTGCGGCACATCTTTGAGGCGGGCGACGGCGCCGCCGGCCTGCTGGCGAGCAACAAGCGCGAGATCGACATCATCATGACCGACCTGTCCATGCAGCCGCTGGACGGCATCGACTTCGTCCGGCAGTTGCGGCGCTCCGGTGACAACCCCAACCAGATGGCGCCGGTGATCATGGTCACCGGACACTCGACGCTGCAGCGGGTGCACGAAGCCCGCGACGCCGGCGTCAACGAGTTCCTGACCAAGCCGCTCACCGCCCGAGGCGTGATCGAGCGCGTCGCCCAGGTCATCGACCACCCCCGCGCCTTTATCCGCAGCCCGAACTACATCGGTCCGGAACGTCGCCGGCGCGTCGATCCCAACTTCGCCGGACCCTGGCGGCGGGCGGCCGACGGCGTGCGGCGAATGACCGCCACCCAGGAGATCTGAGGCGCCTTTCGCCACGGCGATCGCGGGCCCATGGTCGGCGGCAGTTGGAGAGCCTGCGCATGACCGTCCGATCCATTGCCGTGCGGGGCGCCGTCCTGGCCGCCGCCGCGACCATGCTCTGCGGCTGCCTGGCGCTCGGGGTGGCCGGCGCGGCGGTGGGGATCGCCGGGACCGCCGTCGGAGTGACCGCCGAGGGTGTCGGCGCGGTGGTCGGCGCGGTGATTCCCGGCGGCAAGCCGGCGGGCAAGCGGGGCGATTAGGCGCGGCTCAGCCCAAGTCTAGGTGAGGTTCAGCGCACAACTCTCGCCCACCGTCGGCCGCGACACCACCACCCGGACCAGCCCCGGAAAGGCCGGGCGCAGCCGCTCGGCGAACCACAGGCACAGATGTTCAAGCGTCGGGCTCTCCAGGCCCGGCTTTTCGTTGAGCAGGCCGTGATCCAGTTCGCCGGCCACGGCCTTCAGCGCGCGGTCCAGGTCTCCGAGGTCCGCGACCCAGCCGATCGCGCCCGTCGCCTCGCCTCGCATCGTCGCCTCGACCCTGAACGAGTGGCCGTGCAGTCGCGTGTAGGGTCCCGCCGGTCCCGCCGGCAGGTGGTGCGCCGCATCGAAGGTCGCGGCCTTGGTGATCTCGAAGATGTCGGCGGTCATGGCGTCCGGAAGGTTTCGGTCGTGGGCTGGGGTTCGGGCTCAATCAGTCTGCCCCCTGCACTGTCATCCCGGCCGCCGCGCAGCGGTGAGCCGGGACCCAGGGGGTCCATGTTGTGCGGTTGCCCTGGGTCCCGGCTCGGCCTGCGGCCGTCCGGGATGACAGGGGGAATTCAAGATACTGATATATTGGAATTATAGTCGAGTCAGCAGCCAAGCAGACACCTCGGGACTTACGCGATGCCGAGGTATTTGTGGGTCTGGACGCTTAGACGCCAGCGGGGATGGGCGAGGCAATAGGCGATGGCCGCGGCCGTATTGTCCGCCAGCGCCGGCCCGTCCATGGGTTGCAGGAGGAAGCGTTCGAAGTCCCAGCCCTCGAACCGCGCCGGATCGACGCCGGCCTGCGGATATACCAGCTTCAGGTCCTGCCCGGTCCGCTGGACCACCGGCGCCTGGGCCTTGGGGCTGACGCAGATCCAGTCGACGCCGGCCGGCGCGGCCAGCGTGCCGTTGGTCTCCAGGGCCAGCGAGAACCCCAGCGCGTGCAGCGCCGCGATCAGCGCGGCATCGAGCTGCAGCAGCGGCTCACCGCCGGTGAGCACCACCAGCCGGTGGTCCGCCCCGCCGGTCCAGGCGGCCTCGACCGCCGCGGCCAGCGCCGCGGCGGTGGCGAAGCGGCCCCCGCCCGGGCCATCCACGCCGACGAACTCGGTGTCGCAGAAGGTGCAGACCGCGCCCGCCCGGTCCGCCTCGCGCCCGGACCACAGGTTGCAGCCGGCGAACCGGCAGAACACCGCCGGCCGCCCCGCCTGCCCGCCCTCGCCCTGCAGGGTCAGGAAGATCTCCTTGACCGCATAGCTCATGCGGCAAGCTCGGGCCGCCCGGCCGCGATCCAGCCGTCCCAGCCGCGCGCCCGCAGCTCGCAGGCCGGGCAGGTCCCGCAGCCATGGCCCCAGGCGTGGCGGGGCTCGCGGTCGCCCAGGTAGCAGGTGTGGCTGTCCTCGACGATCAGCCCGACCAGCGCCTCGCCGCCCAGCCCCTTGGCCAGCGACCAGGTGTCGGCCTTGGTCAACCACATCAGCGGCGTCTCCAGGGTGAAATCCTGCGCCATGCCCAGGTTCAGCGCGCTCAGCTGGACGTCCAGCGTGTCGCGCCGGCAGTCGGGATAGCCGGAGAAGTCGGTCTCGCACATGCCGCCCACCAGGACCTTGAGGCCGCGCCGGTCGGCCAGCGCGGCGGCATAGACCAGGAAGGCCAGGTTGCGCCCGGGCACGAAGGTCGAGGGCAGGCCGCTGGCGGTCATCTCGATGGCCCGGTCGGCGGTCAGCGCGGAGGCCGCCACAGACCCGAACCCGCGCATCTCCAGCAGATGATCTTCGCCCAGCCGCGGCGCCCAGTCCGCGAACCGCCCGGCGATCGCCGCGCGCACGGCGACGCGGGCCTGCAGTTCGACGGCGTGGCGCTGGCCATAGTCGAACCCCACGGTTTCGACACGGCCATAGCGGGCAAGCGCCCAGGCCAGGCAGACGGTGGAGTCCTGCCCGCCGGAAAACAGCACCAGAGCCCCTGCCGGATCCAACATGGCGCCCATATGCGCGATCGGCGCACGATGCGGAAGACCGGCGCTCGATGCCAAAGACTGGCGGCGG
The DNA here is from genome assembly GCA_025350885.1 of Phenylobacterium sp. GTDB lineage: Bacteria > Pseudomonadota > Alphaproteobacteria > Caulobacterales > Caulobacteraceae > Phenylobacterium. The sequence continues at coordinate 3,332 of JANXXA010000015.1, read as the reverse complement.
CGCCTTTCGCCCCCGCGCGACCTGCAACTTAACCTCTCCGCAAGCGCACGGCGCCATAGTCCGGATCGTTCGCGTCCCCTGACTGGCCCCTCATGTCCCTGCCTGACTTCTTCATCGATCGCGTCAGCGCCGATATCCGCGACCGGATGGATGGCGTCATGGCGCTGGCCGATCAGCTGGCGCGCCAGCGGCTGAGCCCCGACGCGCAAGCCTGCGTCAGTGGCGTCGCCGAGGCGGCCGGCGCGGTCAGTCGGATGCTCGACGCCGCCGCCGACCTGCGGCTGACCGCCCAGGGCGTCACGCTCGACCCGGCCCCGCTGCGCCTGCGCGAACTGGTCGACGAGGTGCTGAGCCGCTGGCAACCCGCCGCCGGGGTCGCCGGCGTGACCCTCCTCATCTCCTATGACGGCCATCCCGACGCCTGCGTGCTCGGGGATCGCGGCCGCCTGCTGCAGGTGTTCGACGGCTTCGTCGGTGAGGCCCTGGCCGGCCAGCGCCGCGGCGCCGTGGAAGCCAGCGTCCGGGCCATCGCCACCCCCCAGGGCGTGCGTCTCGAAGGCCGTGTGCGCGGCGCCCGCCACCCGGCCTGGAACGTCCAGGACCTCGAGGCCGGCGTCCGCGAGATCGATGATCGCTGCGGCCTGGAGGTGGCGATCGGCGTCACCCTGGCGCGGCGGATTCTCGACGGCCTGGGCGGAACCCTGCGCAGCGAGGGAACGGGCGGCGCGTCGGAGACCGCGGTGTTCGAACTGCTGCTGCCCGAGGCCCTGGAAAACCCGGTTGAGGAACATACCGCCGAACGCAGCGCCCACGTCCTGGTGGTCGACGACAACGCCACCAACCGCATGGTCGCCCAGGCGCTGTGCGAGATGTTCGACTGCACCTGCGAAAGCGCCAACGACGGCGCCGAGGCGGTCGAGGCCGCGCGCGGCGGCCGCTTCGACCTGATCCTGATGGACATCAAGATGCCGGTGATGGACGGCGTCTCCGCGTCCCGCGCCATCCGCGCCCTGCCGGGCCAGGCCGGCGCGGTGCCGATCATCGCGCTCACCGCCAACGCCGAGCCGGAGGACGCCGAAGGCTACCTCGCCGCCGGCATGAACGGCGTCGTCGAAAAGCCGATGAAGCCCGAACACCTGCTCGCCGCCCTGCAGGAAGCCCTCGGCGAAAACGACGCCGCCCGAGCCGCCGCGGCCTGAGGGGCGTCGGCGCGTCGAACCGTGAGCCACGGAGCCCGCGCGGCTATTGCGCGCCCGCCTCCGATGACCTAGGTCGCCAACCTTCGGTTCCGGGGGAGAGCATGGCTGAGGCCACATCGCAGACGCCGCCGTCGCTGGATGAGGTGCGGGCGCGGATCGACGTGATCGACGCAGAGCTGCTGGCGCTGGTGGTCGAGCGGTCGAGCCTGGCCCATGCGGTGGCCGCCGCCAAGGCCGCGGCCGGCGACGGCGGCCGGTTCGGGCTGCGGCCGGCGCGCGAGGCGATGCTGCTGCGCCGCCTGCTGGCCGGGCCGCGCAACGGCGCCCGGCCGGGGCTGATCGTGCGCATCTGGCGCGAACTGATCGGCGACAGTCTGGCCACGCAAGGCCCCTTCCACCTGGCGGTCTGGGGCGGCAAGGACCCGGCGCGCGCTGTCGAGGTCGCCCGTCTGCGCTTCGGGGTCGCCCCGTCGCTGCGCCAGGTTGCGGGGCCGCAGGAGGCGCTGGCCAACGCCCGCGCCCTGGGCGGCGTCGGCATCTGCGCGCTGACCGCCGACAGCCCCTGGTGGGGCCGCCTGCTGGCGGAACCGACGCTCAAGGTGTTCGCCGCCCTGCCCTGCCTGGCCGCCTGGGGGCCGCTGTCGGCGCTGGCGGTGGCCGAGGTGGCGGTCGAGCCCACCGGCGCCGACAACACCTTCTGGGTCACCGATGCGGCCGGCGGATCGGCCGCCGTCGAGGCCGCGCTCAGCCGCGACGGGGTGGCCGCCACCCTGCTGGTCGAGGCCGGGGGGCTGAAGCTCTATATGCTGTCGGGCTTCTATCAGGCCGACGACGCGCGGCTGGCCCGCGCGCCGGGCAAGCTTTCCGGCGTGATCGGGGCTGCACCGGCGCCGCTGGACGTGTAAGAGGCGAAGCACCGCGCCGGAAGCGGAGGTCGGCGTCGCTTCAAACGGACGTAAGCGGCAGCTTTCAGATCGAGGCTAGGTCCCTTTCACGAGGGTCTTGAGTTTGCAACGACGGCCGATTCCAGCGCGTCGAGGTGATCGCGCACCACCTTCAAAATGGCGTTTGAGCGCGCCGGGTCCGCGACCACTCGGGAAAGCGCAAGCGCTCCAACCATCGCACTGACCGCCACAATAGCTCGCTCCTCGTCCCCATCGAGCATGTGAGAGACAGACGCGATGAAGGATTCGACGTGCCGGGCCATGATGGATCGGGGGCCGTCCTCGGCCCGGGCAGCATCAGACACGAGCGCGGCCACCGCACATCCACTGTCCCGGGCGTCCCGGTGCGCGCGGCTGAGATAGCCGCGCACAACGCTCGCGAAGCGCTCGGACGTACCGGATGCCTGGGCATTGGCCTCACCTTCCAGAAGCGCGCGCTGCAGCGCTTCCTCAAGGAGGGCGGAACGGCTCTCGAAGTGGCCGTAAAAGCCTCCGTGTGTCAGGCCGACGCTTTTCATCAGCGCGCCGACGCTGACGGATTCAAGGCCATCGCGCCGGATCTGCTGTGAAGCCGCCGCCAGGATGCGTTCACGGCTCTGCGCCTTTTCGACCTGCGAATGTCCCATCGGCGACTCTCCTGGCTTGACGAGCAGCATTATCGTCATCATTCTCCTGCATGACAAGCATCATACAGATGCAGCACAGGAAGAGAGCCATGGCCGAGATCATCGTCGCGGAGGGTCGCGTGCGCAGTGAGCGTCACGATCACATCCTGAAGATCGTCATCGACAATCCGGCGAAGAAGAACGCCTTCGTGCCGGAGATGATGGCGCAGTTGGCCGCCGCGATGTCCGAACTGGACCGCGACCCCGACCTCTGGGTCGGCGTGCTTTGCGCCGTGGGCGACCATTTCACCGCCGGCCTCGACATGCCCAAGTTCTTCGGTCCCGGCGCCGAGCCGAGTGAGATCCCCGAGGACCACATCGATCCGTTCGGGATGCGCAACCAGTGCCGCAAACCGGTGGTCACGGCGGTGCAAGGCATCTGCTACACCGTCGGGATCGAAATGGCGCTGGCCGGCGACATCATCGTGGCTGCCGAGGGCAGCCGCTTCTGCCAGATGGAAGCCAAGCGCGGTATCGCGCCCCTGGGCGGCGCCCACTTCCGCTTCCTGACACGCGCCGGGTGG
>JANXXA010000013.1 GCA_025350885.1 Phenylobacterium sp. | reverse complement strand
CCTGATCCTGGCCGCCACCGAGAAACCCGACATCGTGGTGTTGGACGTGATGATGCCGCTGATGGACGGGTTCACCGTCTGTCGCCGGCTCAAGGAAAACCCCGAGACGCGGCACATCCCCGTTGTGTTGCTCACCGCGCTGGACGGCCGGGCCGACCGGGTGGCCGGGCTGGAGGCCGGGGCCGACGAATTTCTCACCAAGCCGATCGACGATGTGATGCTGTTTGCCCGGGTGCGCAGCCTGACACGCCTGAAGTCGGTGATCGACGAGCTGCGTGAGCGCGAGGCATCCGGCCGCCGGATGGGGGTGATCGCCGGTGTCGCGTCCCGGCTGGGCGGCACGGGCGGGCGGATCCTGATCGTCGATGACAACGAACGCCAGGCCCAGCGGGTCAGCGGCGAACTGTCACTCAATCATCGGCCGGTGGTCGAGACCACGCCTGAAACCGCGCTGATCGCGGCCCGCGGCCCCGTGGATCTGGTCATTGTCAACGCCGCGGCCAAAAGCTTCGACGGCCTGCGTTTCGCCGCCCAGGTGCGCTCCGACGACGCCACCCGCTCGCTGCCGATCCTGGCCATCGTCGACTTCGACGAGCGGCCGCGGCTGGTCAAGGCGCTGGAGATCGGGGTCAACGACGTCCTGCCGCGCCCCATCGACCCGCAGGAGCTGTCGGCGCGGGTGAAGACCCAGATCCGGCGCAAACGCTACGCCGACTATCTGCGCGACAATCTTGACCAATCGCTGGAGCTGGCGGTCACCGACCAGCTCACCGGCCTGCACAACCGGCGCTACATGGAGAGCCAGCTGGACGCCCTGGTCCGCCGCGCGGTGGTCGGCGGCGGCGATCCGGTAGCCCTGCTGGTGATCGACATCGACCACTTCAAGCAGGTCAACGACAGCTTCGGACACGGCGTCGGCGACGAGGTGCTGCGCGAGTTCGCCGTGCGCCTGGCCTCGAACGTGCGGGCCATCGACCTGGCCGTGCGCTTTGGCGGCGAGGAGTTCGTGGTGGTCATGCCGGACACCGAACTGGCCCACGCCCACCGCATCGCCGAGCGCATCCGCCGCCAGGTGGCCGGCTCGCCGTTCCGGGTGCTGGGCGGCGAGGAGCTGCTGACCGTGACCATCTCCATCGGCGTCGCCGCCAGCCTGGGCGAGGGCGATACCCCGGAGACGCTGATCCGCCGCGCCGACGAGGCCATGTACGAGGCCAAGGACCGCGGCCGCAACCGGGTCATCGCCAAGGCGGCCTAGCTAGAACCAGCCCCTCGGATAGACGGTCTGCGCCAGGGCGAGTCTTGGCGTCTCCCGCCTGTTGGACGTCAGACCGTGCAAGGCGTTGGGGTGCATGAGGAAGACGTCGCCGGGTTCGCCCGTTAACTCCTCCACCTGCAACGCCACGCCATTCACCTGAGTAGCGGCGCTGATAAACCGCGCGGTTCGGTTGTCGCCGGGCTTGGCGGGCGACATCAGGTCCGCGAACCAGAGATGTTCCTGCGCCAGGGACTTGCGCATCTCCTGCGAGGTCTGATGAACGCCACGCCGTTCAGTGAGCGCGGCCGCGATTCTGTGCGAGCCCGCGGCGACGAGGGTTCCGCCGCCTTGCGCGGCCAGGGGCGCCAACAGCACGAACAGGCGTCCCACCATCAGGCCGGCGCGCCTCGGGTCGGGCGTCAGGTCGAGATGCCAACTCTGGTGGGGAATGTCCCAGGGACCCTGGCCGTGCGGAAAGCACACCAGCGGCAGGCCCCAACTCAGCGGCGCGATCCAGCTATCCCTGCCGATCAGGTCGTCGAGAAGGTCGTGGAGTTCAGGCGTGGCCATGGCCGCGAATGCGCCGCGCTTCTGCAAGGACCCGAACTGCGCCGGCCTTTCGGCGCGCCACGTCGAGCGGTCGCCGCGGCGGATGCCGTGCAGATGGGCCATCTCCTGCCAGAGGTGCTCCGCCATGCTCTGCGCCGTTTCGCGCGCGATGAAGCCTTCAAGCTTCACCAGCCCCCGCTCGTCGAACCGGCGACGCTGTGCGGTGGTAAGGCCGGCAGCTGACATGCGCGTGCCCTCAAACGAAAACGCCCGGCTATCGACCGGGCGTGTTCAACGAAAACAATCAAATAGACAGACTACTTGATCTTGCCTTCCTTGAATTCCACGTGCTTGCGCACGACCGGATCGTACTTCTTCATGACCAGCTTGTCGGTCTTGGTGCGGGCGTTCTTCTTGGTGACGTAAAAGAAGCCGGTGTCCGCCGAGGAGTTCAGGCGGATCTTGATGGAGGCGGGCTTCGCCATGGGCTGTCCTTAGGGCGGGGCCAGACGGCGGATCCTCGCGAAAGGGCCGCCGGCGGGTGTTCGAAGAGCGGCGGAAAATACGAATCCGCCGGCATAAGTCAATGGCGCGCCGATCTCGGCGCTAAAGCTGCATTGGCCGCATGGCGCGATCCTTGTAGCGCAGGAACGGCTTTGGCCGGTCGGGATCGTCCATTCGCAGAACCGCCTCCTTGAGCATCATCCGGGTGACGGTGGGCAGTGGCAGGGCCTGCGCCTCTTCGAACTCCACCCAGGCGATCTCCTCAAGCTCACCGCAGTCGGGCTGGCGGTCCAGGCTCATCAGGCGTTCGGCGTCAGCCAGCAGGAACCAGGTGTCGAACCGTTTGCCGACGCTGGGTGGGGTGATGGCGCGGGCGATCACGTCCACGGCCTCCAGGTCCGCCAGCGCGCCCTGGGCCACGAAATCCCGCCAGGGGCCCACAGCGGGCCTCTCAGGGGCTGCACGGGCTAGCAGGAGGCCGGTCTCCTCCCAGGTCTCGCGGACCGCCGCCATGGCCAGCGCGCGGCCCCG
>JANXXA010000011.1 GCA_025350885.1 Phenylobacterium sp. | reverse complement strand
GCGCTTCAGCCGGCGACCTGATCGGCGGCTCCCGCGTCGTAGGCTTTCACCGCCGCCTTCTTCGCGACCTTGCGGAACCGGCGGTCGAGAAAGTTCCGGAACGAGCCGGGGTGCAGGCTCTCGATCCGCGCCAGGACGCATGGGTAGTCCCGGTAATGGGCGGTGAAGTGGAACGTGCCGGGCTCGGCCTCCATCAGCATCTCGCGCTCGTCGTGGCTGACCTCCATCAACACCATGCTGGCGTCGTCGCGGCGCAGGCGGGTGAAGAACTTGCCGTTCAGCTTATAGGCCGGCGCGCCATAGCTCATGCCCTTCTCGACGCCGGGAAAGGCCATCACGATGGCTTCCATCTCCGCGGGCGTCATCGGGGCTCCATCTGGGTTGCGCTGGCCATCCTGCGCGATTGCGCCGAGGCGTCAATCAGCAAGGCCAGCCGTCGGGCGCGGGTTTCCGGGGTCCTGGCGTCTGTGATGCGGTGGACGGCGAGCTTGCGATAGCCGGGAGGCTGGGCCTCGAAGAACGCCCAGGCCGCCGGGTCAGCCTGGAACCGGGCCAGTTCCTCCGCCGCGAATTCCGCCTCGGCGCGCTCGTAGGAATAGACCCCGGTGCGATGCTTGCCGATGTCGTGGGCGAGCTGCCCGGCCGGCGCGATCCGACCCTGCGCCCTAAGTTCGGCGAAGCGCCGCAGATTGACCTGGCTCCAGATCCCGCCGGGTTTGCGCGGGGTAAAGCGGATGCGGTAGGCCGCTTCATCGACCCGGTGGCGCACCCCGTCGATCCAGCCGAAGCAGAGCGCCTCATCGACACTCTGCGGCCAGGTGATCGAGGCCCGGTCGGAGCCGACTTTCCAGAAGCCGACCGAAAGCGCGCAAGCCGTGGCGTGGTTGTCCGCCAGCCAGGCGCGCCACGCGGCGGGGGTGGCGAAGAAGTGGGGCTCCATCAGTACGCCAGCGCCACGCCGTCCTTGCGCATCTCGGTGGCGGCGGCGTAGCGGCCGGGCCAGCGCTGGATCGCCTGATAGCCGCCGTAGACGCCGGGGTTGGGGGCGAGCTTCCAGCCGAGGTCAGCCAGCGCCTTGCGCGTCGCGGCCGGCACGCCGGTTTCCAGGTTCAGCGTCCCCAGCGGGTCCAGCGCCTCGCCGGTCGGCTCGCTGCCACCTTCGTGATGCCAGCGCGGCGCATCGCCCGCCTCCTGCAGGCCGAGATCGAAATCGATGATGTCGGAGATGATCTGAGCCTGGCCCTGGGGCTGCATGTCGCCGCCCATGACGCCGAACGACAGCAGTGGCTCGTCGCCCCGGGTGGCGAACCCCGGGATGATCGTCTGGAACGGGCGTTTGCCCGGCGCGTAGACGTTGGGGTGGCCGTCGCTGAGGGCGAACAGCTCGCCCCTGTTCTGAAACATGAAGCCCAGGCCGTCCGGCATCAGGCCCGAGCCCATGCCGCGATAATTGGACTGGATGATCGAGATCATCATCCCGTCCTTGTCGGCGACGGTGAAATAGGTGGTGTCACCATGGCCGGGCGCCTGGCCGGGATGGACCGGCGTCAGGATGCGGTCTGGGCGGATCAGCCGAGCGCGCGCCTTGGCGTAGTCGGCCGAGAGCAGCCATTCGATCGGGGCCTTGTAGAAATCCGGGTCGGCGTAGAAGCGGGCGCGATCCTCGAAGGCCAGCCGCTTGGCCTCGACGCCGTGGTGGATCGCCGCGGCGGACTGGAAGCCCATGCCGCGCAGGTCGAACTGCTCCATCATCTTCAGCGCCTGCAGGGTCGCCAGCCCCTGGCTGTTGGGCGGCAGGCCCCAGACATCGACGCCGCGATAGTTGATGCTGGCCGGCTCCACCCATTCGCTGTGGTGGGCGGCCAGGTCGGCCCTGGTCATCCAGCCGCCGATCCGCTTGAAGTAGCGCTCGATGGTCTGGGCGATTTCCCCTTCGTAGAAGGCCCGGCCTCCGCCCTCGGCGATCAGCCGGTAGGTCTGCGCCAGCTGCGGATTGCGGAAGATCTCGCCCTCGCGCGGGGTCCTGCCGTCCTTCACCCAGAGCCCGCGAAAATTGTCGGTTTCCTCGATGTGGTTCTCCGGCTTGGCGAAGGTCCGTTCGTACGCACCGACGTAGAAGGCGACATTCTGGACGACGGGCGCGCCGTCCTCGGCATGGTGGATCGCCGGGCCGAACAGATCCTTCCACGGCAGCTTGCCGAACCGCTGATGCAGGGTCTGCCAGGCGTCGACCGCGCCCGGGACGCTGACCGAGACCGCGCCGAAGGAATTGATCAGGCTCTTGTCGTTCGCCCGCCTGCGCTGTTCCGCCAGGCTGAGGCCCCGGGGGCTGCGACCCGAGCCGTTCAGACCCAGGACCTTGCGCGCCTTGGGGTCCCACACGAGCGCGAAACAGTCGCCGCCGATGCCGCAGGAGATCGGTTCGCCGAACCCCAGGATGGCGTTGGCGCAGATCGCCGCGTCCACCGCCGAGCCCCCCGCCTTGAGCATCTCGATGGCCGCCTGGGTTGCCAGGGGATGGGCCGTCGCCGCCGCGCCATGCAGCCCCCAGGCCGCCGAGCGGCTGGCCCAGGTCGCTCCGTCGATCCGGTCGCCGCCGCGCACGTCGGGGCGGTCGCGGTTGGGGTTCTCCCGCCGGCTGGTGGCAAAGGCCCGGCCCGCCAGGGCGGTGGCGGGAGCGGCGGCGAGGAACGTGCGGCGGCGCATGGGCGGCGAGGCTCCGAAGACGGGGTGAGACCGTGTTAGCAGATCGGGCCAAATCGGCGAACGTGTCGGGCCGAACGATCACCGGCCGGTCAGGGACAATCAGCGTGCCACGTCGGCAAGGTCCGGTTCGACTTGAAGTTGAAATATTTTGGAATCAACCTTTTGGTGTGCAATGGATTCAGAGTAGTGAGTGCGAAAACTGGCTCTCCCTAGTCGTTGTTTGGGGGAATTTGCTTGGTCGACACTTGACGAAACCGAATTCTCTCCGTTTGAATTAGGGGCTGACCGAAGTCCTAGGGGGCGCAACATGCGAAATGATGTGAAACGACTGGCGGCTGCGGCCGCCCTGGCGTTTGCGACGGCGGCGGGCGCCCAGGCGTCGGCGTCAACCGTGGCGATCAGCGCCAGCCATCTGGCGACCTCCAGCTATACGGTCGGCCTGGGCGGGACAATCGATGGCAATCCGTTCAGCCTCGGCGTCTTTGAGTCACCCGATGTCCTGACGGTGTCGATCGACGGTGGCCCGTCGCAGACCATGCTGGCCTTCTGCGTCGATCTCTTCCACCTGTTCAGCTCCACCACGCCGCCGGTGACCTATCAGACCGGGCCGGTGAAGTTCAATTCCGACTCCCCCGCCTCCGGCGGCGGCGTGGCGCTCAGCAGTCTGACCTCCGGCAAGATCGGATTCCTGGCCGACCTGGGCAAGACGACCAGTGACGCCGAGCGTCTGGCCGGCATCCAGGGGGCGATCTGGCAGACCGAATATGCGGGCCTGACAATCAGTGGCGGCTCATCCTACCTCGGGTATTACACGGGTCTGGCGAGCGCCTGGGGCGCAGCCCACCCGACCTTCACCGGTTACGCCAGAGGAATCTATCCGACCGGAACCGGCCTCGGGGGGTTCGGGATCACCCAAGGCTTCACCACGGGTGGCGTGCCTGAACCGGCGACATGGGCGCTGTTGCTGGGCGGGTTCGGCCTGGCGGGCGCGGCTCTGCGCCGCCGCATGGCCGCCGTCCCCGCCTGACCGGCCTTACGTCCGCCGGCGCGACCTCAGCCGGGGGCAAACGAGCGGGGACCCGTCCCCGGCGGCGCGCGTAGCGGGACGGTGATGGTGAACCGGGCGCCATGATCGTTGGCGGCCTGCAGGGTCCCGCGCAATTGCCGCACCACCGCCTCCAGGATGGTCATGCCCAGGCCCTGTGATCCCGAGCCGTTCCCGCGGTTGGCGACGAAGTTGCGTCCCAGCCCCTCGCCCTCGTCGGCGACAATGAGCACGAGGCGCTCGCCGCGCTGACGGCAGGTCACCGTCCGGGCGCCTCGCGCGCCCCAGGGATAGGCGTGTTTGGCGGCGTTCATGGCCAACTCATTAACCGCGATGGCCAACTGCTGGGCAACCTCGGCCGGGACAGATACAGGGTCGGCGTCCACCGTGCACTCAAGGCCCGTGGTGTCGGCGATCAGCCGGCCAAGTTCGCGCAGAAAGGGATCGAGATCGACGCCGGCCGACTGTGACTGGGCGGCCAGGAAGCGGTGCATCTGGCCCACGGCCGACAGCCGTTCCGCCGTCTCGATCAATGCGGCTCGGGCGACGGGATCGCGCAGCCGGGCGTGCTCGAACAGCAGAAAGTCCGCTGCCAGCTGCAGGCTGTTGGCCAGGCGATGGTCGAGCTCGCGCCGTTCGTCCGACAGGCGCGGCGCAGGGCTCGTCGATGCCGTCCGGTGGACGGCCGAATTCGCGGCATTGGGCCTTGCTGGATCCATGGCGCCAGCCTCCGATCATGCGGGCCCCCCGCGAACCGGTCTGCCGATCAAGCGCCCAATTGGTGTAGAACCCGCCAACAAGCTTGACCTTGGATCGACTTTTCATCCTGCACTCGCGCTGAACCCGGAACATTCCACGAACAGGCGTGAAATTATTCATGCGGCTCCAGCGAACTGGCGCGAGTGCGGCGCGCCTCCTACATTCGGAGCGGCGCGCATCCGCGCGCGCGGAGGAATTTTGATGACCAGTCTTCGGCCCCGGATCGGTGCGGCGCTCGGCGTCGGCTTGGCGCTGAGCCTGCTTGCTGCGGCGCCGGCGGACGCGCGGCGCGGCGGCAGCTTCGGCAGCCGGGGCGCCAGAACCTATTCGCAGCCGCGCTCGACTTCGACCTATGGCGGCTATGTGCCGCCAGTGCAGCGCTCGATGACGCCCAATACCGGACAGGGTTCCGGCGGCGCCTATGCCCCCCGGCCGGGGCAGCCAGGTTATGCGGCGGGGGGCTACAACGGCGCCCGCCCTGGCGCGCGCTTTGGCGGATTCGGCGGCGGCCTGCTCGGCGGCCTGGTGGCCGGCGGCCTGATCGGCGGCCTGATGGGTCACGGCTGGGGCGGCGGCTGGGGTGGCGGAGGCCTCGGCGGGGGCTTCGGCGGCGGCATGCTGACGATCCTCATTCAGCTGGCGGTCGTGGGCTTCGCGATCTGGATGATCACCCGCTGGTTGCGGCGTCGGCGTCCGGCCTTCGCCTCGCCGTTCGCGGCGCAGCAGCCGGCTTTCGGTGGGGGCGCGCAGATGTTCGGCGGCGGCGGGTCCGGCTCGGGGCCGCAACCGGCCGAGGCGCCCTATGTGCCGGCCACCGGGCCGGCCTGGGAGATCGCCATCACCCCGCAGGATCAGGCGGCGTTCGAGGCCCTGCTGATCCAGATCCAGGATGCGTTCGGACGCGAAGACTATGGCGCGCTGCGCGACCGCTGCACGCCGGAGGTGATGAGCTACCTAGCCGAGGAACTCAGCAACAACGCCACCCACGGCAAGCGCAATGAGGTCACCGGCACACGTCTGATCAAGGCCGATGTGGGCGAGGCCTGGCGCGAGGGCGACGTCGACTATGCGACCGCGGCCATGCACTACGAGAGCATCGACCTGATGAAGGACCGCAACTCCGGCGCCGTCCTGTCGGGCGATCCGAACAGGGCGTCCGAGACCACCGAACTCTGGACCTTCGCGCGCCACGCGGGCGCGGCGTGGCAGCTTTCGGCGATCCAGGAGACCTGATGCGGCGTCGGTCACCGCGACAGGGGCTTGACCAGCGCCGCTATCGCGCGGGTTTCAGCACCAGGGCCTTGAGCGCTTCGTCGATGGGGATGAAGAAGCTGATGTTGTGTGATCGGCCGTCGGGGACATAGCTGAGGTCGGTCAGGCCGATGAGCTGGCCGTGTTCGTCCAGCAGCGGGCCTCCGGAATTGCCGTGATCGACGGCCACATCGCTCTGGATGAAGGCCTGGCCCTGGAACATGCGGCTGGCGGTGGAGACGACGCCACGGGTCAGGGTGCCGGCGAAATCCCGCTCGAGCGGGGTGCCGATCGCGTAGACGGTTTCGCCGAGCTCCACCGGTCCGTGGCGGATCGAGAGCGCCTGCACCCTGGGGGCGGAGGTGCGGATCAGCGCCACGTCGCGGTGCGCGTCGGAGCGCACCACCTCGCCCGCCGTCTCCGTGCCGTCCGGCCAGCGGACCCGCACCCGCGCGCCCTCGGCGGCCACGTGATGGTTGGTCAGCACATAGCCGTCCGAAGAGATCAGCACCCCGCTGCCCATGCTGGCGCCGACAAAGATCGAAACCACCGCCTTGGCCGCTTCGCTGAGAGGCGTGGGCCTGCCCGAGGCCGGCAGGGGCAGGGTCAGCGCGGCGAGCGGCCCCCGGGGCGGCGGAAGCGCAGGGCCGGGAACCCCGCCCACCACCCTGGCGAAGACCTCCGAGCGGGCCAGTTGTCGGGCGTTGGCGGCAAAGGCGCCGCGCAGCGCCCGCTGCGCACCCTTGGAGGATGATCCTGAACCTTGGGTCTCGATCCGCGCCAGCACCTTGCCGCCAGCCCCAGCGACGACCTGCCACTGGATCGACATGAGGGTGCGGTCGGCCGGCTCGCCGAGCGCGGTCTTCTGGCAGGAGGTCGTGTGCACCCCGGTGATCTGGGCCGTCACCTGGACGTTGGCTGCGTCGGCGGCGTCATTGGCGGGATCCGGGACCGCAAAGCCGACATCGCTCACCGC
>JANXXA010000569.1 GCA_025350885.1 Phenylobacterium sp. | reverse complement strand
GGCCTCGAACGCCCGCCGCGCGCGGTCAACGTTGTCCGCCAGCCGGTCCGCCACTTCTTCCTGCAGCTCCCTGCGCTCGCTGGCCGGCCGCTGGATCGTCGCTGACCAAAGGGTCACGCCAGCCTTGGCGTCATCCACGCGCACCCGCACCCGCAGATCGCCGCCGGCCCGATCTACCGCGCCGCTGGCCAGCAGCTTGGCGTTGCCGTGGTTCGGCTGACGGGCGGCGTCCTTGGCCACGGTCGCGGCCTGCCGGTCGGCCAGGTCGCCGATGACAGTGTCCGCCAGGCCCGCGGCGAGGGCGTCCGCCTCGCGGTCGCCCGGCGGACTGTCGAAGGGCAGGACCGCGACCCGCAGGTCGGCCGGCGGCGGCCGGGGCCACCACGCCAGACCCACGGCCACACCTGCCGCCAGCACCAGCGCCGCGACCGTTACAATGACAAGATGCTTCCGGACGGGCCGGCGCGCGGCGGGCTTTAGTCTCGCTGCTAGCTCTGGCGACGTGATTTCGTCGGCATGTCGTGGCCCTGTTGCGGCGTTCAGCAGTTGCCGGACCGAGGCCTCGACCTTGCGCCAGCCCGGATGGTCCGGCTCGCCAGTCCAGTCCTGCAGGTCGGCCCGTTGAAGCTGATCGAACGGCAGCGGCGGTATGGCGGCGTCCAGCACGGCCTGGATCAACTTGCCGTCGCGTCGCGCGACGTCGGCCTCGGCGCGCACCCATTGCGAGCGGACGGCCCCTTCGGACCAAAGGACGATCACGCAGCCCGCCGCCCGAAGCCGCTCCTCGATGACCTCGGCATAGGGGCGATGGGCGGGGATCTGGTCGTCCCACCAGGCGTCGTACCCTTCGGCACGTAGCCGCTCGGCCAGCCGCTGGGCGACGGCGTGGCTTTCACGGGCATAGGAGATAAAGACGTCAGCCAATGACCCACCTCGTTGGCCGCAACCCTAGAACCAGGTTTCGCCAGCCGCCAGAAAACAGCACAAAGGTCGCGGCAAGGCGCTTGGGCTTTCATCTCCACCGCGAGGGCGAGCGGCGCCGCGCCCTAACCCCTCGCCTTGACCGCCAGCCCCGGGAAGTCGCTGAACAGGCCGTCGACGCCGGCGGCGAACAGCGCCTTGTAGACCGCATCCACCTCACCGTGGACCATGGGATCGGTCCCCTTGCGCAGCTTTGGCGGCAGGAAGGCGTTTTCGGCGCGGACGGTCCACGGATGCACCGCCAGGCCCGCGGCATGCGCGTCGCCCACCAGGGCGGTGGCCGGCCCCAGGCCGCCATCGACCGTGGGGATCACCATCGACCAGTCGGGGCCGACCCCGTTGGCGTAGGCCGCGATAGCCTTCAGGCCCGAGGCCGAGACCATGTCCCTGTAGCGCAGGGCCGCGTCCGCGGGCCCGCCCTCGGCCGAGACCAGCTGAATGCGCGGCGCGCGGCTGAGCGTCTTGAAGGTCTTCAGCGGCCCGACTTCGAAACACTGGACGAACACCGGCGCGGTCGGGCTGTCGAGACCATTGCGCTTCAGCATCGCGGCCAGCCGATGTTCCGGCGCCAGGCCCAGGCCGGCGAAATAGGTCGGGTGCTTCATCTCCGGATAGGTGCCGATGGTGCGGCGCAGTCGCGCGCTCTGCGCCTTAGCCAGGTCGATGACCTCCTGATAGGTGGCGATGGCCTCCCGGCCGTCGAAGCTGGCGCTGCCGGGGCGCAGCCGAGGCAATCGCTCGCGGGCGCGCAGGGTCTTGATCTCGGCCAGGGTGAAATCCTCGCTGAACCAGCCGGTAAGGCTCTCGCCGTCGATGACCTTGGTGGCCCTGCGCGCGGCGAACTCCGGCCGGCTGGCGACGTCGGTGGTCTCGGCGACGTTGTTTTCGTGGCGCACCACCAGGTGGCCGTCCTTGGTCGAGACCAGGTCCGGCTCGATGAAGTCGGCCCCCTCGGCGATCGCCAGCCGGAAGGCCATCAGGGTGCTCTCCGGCCGCTCGCCGCTGGCGCCGCGGTGGGCGATGATCAGCGGCTTCTTCTTCCGCGCCAAGGCTGGAAGGGCGCTGAGGGCGGCGGTGGCCGCCGCCGTGGCCCCCAAAGTGCGGCGTGTGATGTGCATGCCCTCTCCCCTAGTCTTCGTTGATGACAGTCAGTCACCCGGTGAAGGGCGGGTCAACCGGCGGTCGGCGCGCGGGCAGGTCCCGCAATCGACCGCCAAGGACGCCAAGCGGCCGCAGGCCGACAAAGCCTGCGGCGATTTGAACAGCAGGACTCCTTGGCGGTCTTGGCGGTCAACTCGGCCGACCTGCCGCTCTGCGGCCTCAGCTGAAAGACACGACCTACTTCGCCGCCTGGCGCAGGCGTTCCAGAATCAGCGGCTGGATCTCCAGGTTGCCGGCGCAGACAGAGCCTGCCGCCAGCACGTTGTCCTCGCCCTCGGCGGTGGTCGCCCGCCCGCCGGCCTCGGTCACCAGCAGCAGGCCAGCGGCCAGGTCCCAGGGCTTCAGGTCGCGCTCCCAATAGCCATCGTAGCGGCCGGCCGCGACCCACGCGAGGTCCAGCGCCGCGGCCCCGAACCGGCGCACCCCCGCGACCCGCTGGCTGATCTGGTGCAGCTCCTTCAGGAAGGTCGCGTGCTGGCCGTGGCCCAGGAACGGGATGCCGGTGGCGATCACGCTCTCGTCAAGCTTCGTGCGCGCGGCCACCCGCAGGCGCTTGTCGTTGACGAAGGCGCCCTTGCCCTTCTCGGCCCAGAACAGCTCGTTGGCCACGGGGTTCAGCGTCACCGCCGCCACGACCTGGCCCTCGCGCTGCAGGGCGATGTTGATGGCGAAGTGCGGGATGGCGTGCAGGAAGTTGGTGGTGCCGTCGAGCGGGTCGACGATCCAGGTGTGGGTCTTGTCGGTGCCCTCGATCATCCCGCGCTCTTCGCCCAGGAAGCCGTAGCCGGGACGCGCCTTCTCCAGCGCCTCGAAGATGGTCTGCTCGGCCTTCAGGTCGGCGGCGGAGACGAAGTCGGCGGGCGCCTTCTTGGCCACCTGCAACTCGCTGAGCTCGCCGAAGTCGCGGTTCAGCCCCCGCGCGGCCTTGCGCGCGGCGTCGGACATGACCTTCAGGAGGGCGGACTGGGTGCTCACGGTGTGAAAGATCTCGGCGTCTAGAGGGCGCGGAACCTAGTCGCCGCGGTCGGCTACGCCAAGTGCGATCTCTGCATTGAAGGCTTTCACCGCGGCGGCCGGCCCCTCGCCATA
>JANXXA010000553.1 GCA_025350885.1 Phenylobacterium sp. | reverse complement strand
TACGATCTCGCCTACAGCGTCCATTCCGACGAATTCGCCTGGGTCAGGGCGGTTACGGCGGTCGACGCCGCGGGTGACGCCGATCTGGCAACCGCCCAGGATGTCCTGCGTCAATGGGACGGACGAACCGATCTGCGCAATCGCGGCGCGGCCCTGGTCGCGATGATGTGGCTGCAGAAGCGGGGGAACCCGACCTTCACACCGCTGCAGATGCTGAAGGCGGCCATTCCGCTGCTGAAGGCGGGGTATGGCCGGGTCGATCCGGAATGGGGTGAGGTCAACAGGCTGCGGCGCGGCGCGGTGGACCTGCCCGTCGACGGCGGACCTGACGTCTATCGCGCCATCTATGGCCGCCCCGAGCCGGACGGGCGCCTGCGCGCGGTCAACGGCGACTGCTACATCATGTTCGTTGAATGGGACCGCCAGGGCAGGCTGACATCGCGCAGCATCCACCAGTTCGGATCGGCGACCCTGGACGCCGCCTCGCCCCACTACGCCGACCAGGCCCCGCTGTTCGCCGCCCACCAGACCAAGCCGGTCCTGTTCACCGAGGCCCAGCTGGCCGGCAACATCGAACGGACCTACCGACCGCCACCCGCGCCGCCGACATCGAAGTAGGGCGATTGGGCGTGCTCCCAGTCACCTTAGCCGGCGCGACGCAAGGCGCCGATGACGCGAAAACCCCACGAACCCCGGAGCCGCCGCATGTCTGAACAACCCGCCTACGAACCGCCAAAGGTCTGGAGCTGGAACAAGGAGAACGGCGGCCGGTTCGCCGCCATCAACCGCCCGATCGCTGGCCCGACCCACGACAAGGACCTGCCGGTGGGCCGCCATCCCTTGCAGCTCTATTCCCTGGGCACGCCCAACGGGGTGAAGGTGACGGTGATGCTGGAGGAGCTGCTGGCGCTGGGCCATGCGGGGGCGGAATACGACGCCTGGCTGATCAACATCGGCGCGGGCGACCAGTTCGGCTCGGGCTTCGTGGCGGCCAATCCCAACTCCAAGATCCCGGCCCTGGTGGACCACAGCGGGCCTGCGCCAATCCGGGTGTTCGAGTCCGGCGCGATCCTGATTCACCTGGCGGAAAAGTTCGGAGTGTTCCTGCCGACCGAGCCTGGCCCCCGCGCCGAATGCCTGTCGTGGGTGATGTGGCTGATGGGCTCTGCGCCCTTCCTGGGCGGCGGGTTCGGCCACTTCTACGCCTATGCGCCGACCAAGATGGAATATCCCATCGACCGCTACGCCATGGAGGTGAAGCGCCAGCGGGACGTGCTGGACCGCCGGCTGGCCGAAAGCGAATACCTGGCTGGATCGGACTACACCATCGCCGACATGGCGACCTGGCCCTGGTACGGGGCGATGGCCAAGGGCGTGCTCTATGGCGCCGGCGAGTTCCTCTCGGTGGCCGACTACAGCCACGTCCAGCGCTGGACCGATCAGATCGCCGAGCGCCCGGCGGTCAAGCGCGGCCGGATGGTCAACCGCACCTTCGGCGAGCCGTCAAGCCAGCTGCACGAACGCCACGAGGCCAGCGACTTCGAGACCCGCACGGCCGACAAGCTGGCGCCGGCCGCGAGTTAGGCGCGCAGGCCAAACCGCTCCGCGGAGCGCGCCCTGGCCTTCCGGGCCTCGGTGTCGCGGTCGCGCGGTGGGGCTTGAGTCTCCAGCGAGGTCAGCAGCTGATGGCCCGCCGCGGACACTGCGGCGATGGCGGCGTCGAACGCGGCGGCGTTGGCCTTCGATGGCGCGTTGAAGCCCGAAAGCTTGCGCACGAACTGCAGCGACGCGGCGCGGATCTCGTCGTCGGTCGCCGGCGGCTCGAAGTTGTAGAGGGTCTTGATGTTGCGGCACATGGGCGCGGTCTCCGTGTGGGCCGCAGGATAGCGCGACGGAGCGACAGGGGAAGCGTGGCGCACGATCCCCGGCCCTTGCCTCCGCGCGCCCCATCCGCCATATGCCCGCTCGGAGATCGGCGGCGGGCGGACGCTTCGCCAACCTGGTCAGGGCCGGAAGGCAGCAGCCACAACGAATTCCGTTCCGGGTCGCCGTTCGGTCTCCACCTTTCCCTGAGCCTGCGGATGGATAAAGGGCGCGCGCCGCACTTTCGCATGGCGCGGGGGGCGGGCGATCTCTTACTGTTGCGTCCATGGGCGACGACGACCTGATCCCCGACCCGACCGACGCGCCGCCCGAGCGTGACCCGAACACCGGCGACATGTTCGCCGATGCGCCCAGGCCGACCCTGAGTGACGACAGCTCAGCCGCCTACACCGTCATCGCGCGCAAGTACCGGCCGCGCACCTTCGACGACCTCTATGGCCAGGAGGCCATGGTGCGGACGCTGACCAACGCGTTTTCCACCGGCCGTATCGCCCATGCCTTCATGCTTACCGGCGTGCGCGGGGTCGGCAAGACCACCACGGCGCGGCTGCTCGCCCGCGCGCTGAACTATGAAAGCCCCACGATCCATACGCCGACGCTGGACCTGTCGGTGGAGGGCGTCCATTGCGCTTCGATCATTGAGGGGCGGCACATGGATGTGCTGGAGCTCGACGCCGCCTCGCGCACCAAGGTCGACGAGATGCGCGAATTGCTGGACGGGGTGCGCTATGCGCCCACCTCGGCGCGCTACAAGGTCTACATCATCGACGAAGTGCACATGCTCTCGACGCAGTCGTTCAATGCGCTCTTGAAGACCCTGGAAGAGCCGCCGCCGCACGCCAAGTTCATCTTCGCCACCACCGAGATCCGCAAGGTGCCGGTGACCATCCTGTCGCG
>JANXXA010000297.1 GCA_025350885.1 Phenylobacterium sp. | reverse complement strand
GGTGGTGACGGTCGAATATGACGCCAAGGGCCGCCGCAAGCTGGTTCCGTCGCTGGAGCCCGACGAGCACTACCCCTGCGACGACGTGCTGGTGGCCGTGGGCCAGGAGAACGCCTTCCCCTGGATGGAGCGCGACACCGGACTTGAGTTCGACGAATGGGACATGCCCAAGGTGAACCCGATCACCCTGCAGTCCTCGATCCCGTCCGTCTTCTTTGGCGGCGATGCGGCGTTCGGGCCGAAGAACATCATCTGGGCGGTGGCCCACGGGCACGACGCCGCGGTTTCCATCGACAGCTTCTGCCAGGGCCGCGATGTCAGCGTCCGCCCCCCGCCGGAATTCTCTCTGATCAGCCAGAAGATGGGCATCCACGAGTGGAGCTACGACAACGACATCCAGAATGACCGCCGCTATCGCGTGCCGCAGCGCGACAAGGCGGTGTCGCTGAAGAACGTCAAGATGGAGGTCGAACTCGGGTTCGATCGCCAGACCGGCTACCGCGAGGCCGAGCGATGCCTGAACTGCGACGTCCAGACGGTGTTCGCCGACAATCTGTGCATCGAGTGCGACGCCTGCGTCGATATCTGCCCGGTCGACTGCATCACCTTCACCACCGAGTCCGCTGAGGCTGACCTGCGGACCCGGCTGAAGGCGCCCGCCACCAACCTGGATCAGGATCTCTACGTGTCCGGAGCCCTGGCCACCGGCCGGGTGATGGTCAAGGACGAGGACGTCTGCCTGCACTGCGGCCTTTGCGCCGAACGATGTCCGACCGGGGCGTGGGACATGCAGCGGTTCACCTTGGAGATTACCCACGCGGGGGCGGCATGTCAGTCGAGATAGAGCCGGGCCAGGTAGAGCCCGGCGCGGTGAAGCCCGCCCAGGTGGTGGTCAACGATTTCGTGGTGAAGTTCGCCAACGTGAACGGCTCGGGCTCGGCCAGCGCCAACGGCATGTTCGCCAAGTCGATCCTGCGGATGGGCGTGCCGGTGGCCGCGCGCAACATCTTCCCCTCGAACATCCAGGGCCTGCCGACCTGGTTCGAAGTGCGGATCACCGAGGCCGGTCATCTGGGCCGGCGTGGCGGGGTGGACCTGATGGTCGCCATGAACCCGCAGACCTGGGACAAGGATGTGGCCGAGATCGAGGCGGGCGGGTACCTGTTCTACGACTCCACCAAGCCCCTGCCGTCGGGCAGGTTCCGCGATGACGTGACGGTCATCGGCGTGCCGCTGACGGCGATGTGCAACGACAGGTATGCGCTGCCCCGCGAGCGGCAGCTGTTCAAGAATATCGTCTATGTGGGCGCGCTGGCCGCCTTGCTGGGCATCGACCCGGCGGTGATCGAACAGCTGCTGGCCGAGCAGTTCGAGGGGCGAGCCAAACTGATCGCCGCCAATGTCGAGGCTCTACACATGGGCGTCGACTACGTGAAGGCCAACCTTCCGCCGCTGCGTCTGCAGGTGCGCAAGGCCGACAAGGTCGGTGACCGCATCTATGTCGAGGGCAATGCCGCCGCGGCGCTTGGCGCGGTCTATGGCGGCGCCACGGTCTGCGCCTGGTATCCGATCACCCCATCGACCTCGCTGGCCGAGGCGTTCACCGGCTATTGCGAGGACCTGCGCAACGATCCTGAGACCGGCAAGGCGCGCTACGCCATCGTCCAGGCCGAGGACGAGATCGCCTCCATCGGGATCGTCGTCGGCGCCGGCTGGAACGGCGCGCGGGCGTTCACCTGCACGTCGGGACCAGGCATCTCGCTGATGACCGAGTTCATCGGGCTGTCCTACTTCGCCGAGATCCCGGCGGTGATCTTCGACGTGCAGCGGGGCGGGCCTTCCACCGGCATGCCGACCCGCACGCAGCAGGCCGACCTGATCGGCGCCGCCTACGCCAGTCACGGCGACACCAAGCACCCGATGCTGCTGCCGGCCGACCCGGGCGAATGCTTCGAGATGGGGGCGCTGGCCTTCGACCTCGCCGACCGGCTGCAGACCACGGTCTTCGTCATGCTCGACCTCGACATCGGCATGAACGAATGGCTGACCGAGCCCTTCGCCTGGGACGACAACCGTAAACTCGACCGCGGCAAGGTGATGACCCACGATGAGCTGGACGCGGGCCGCGACTTTGGCCGCTATCTGGACGTCGATGGAGACGGCATCCCCTATCGCACCTATCCGGGCGTGCACCCCTCGAAGGGCGGCTATTTCACCCGCGGCACCTCGCGCAATCCCTACGCCCGCTATTCGGAGGAGGGGGCGGTCTATGTCGACAACATGGAGCGGCTGCTGCGCAAGTTCGACACCGCCCGCGCCCTGGTCCCGGCCCCGGTCGCCCGGCCGGCCCGGCGCAGGACCCGCGACGGCGTGATCTACTTCGGCTCGACCACCCCGGCCATGCATGAGGCGCTGGAGATGCTGGAGGCCCAGGGCCGCCACCTCGACGCCCTGCGCATCCGAGGCTTCCCCTTCGCCGACGCGGTCTACGACTTCATCGCCCAGCACGACCGGGTCTATGTAATCGAGCAGAACCGCGACGCCCAGCTGCGCACCCTGATCATGACCGAGGGCGGGGTGGACGCCTCCAAGCTGGTCGCCGTGCTGCACTACGACGGCACCCCGATCACCGCCCGCTTCATCGCCGGCGAAATCGCCCAGCGCCTGGCGCTGGGCCAGCCCTCCACGGGCCAAAGCGAGGCGGCGGAATGACCTACATCCTGAAGCCCCAGCTGCATCACCCCAAGCTGCCGACCAACAGCCTGGGGTTCACGCGCCGCGACTATGAGGGCTCGG
>JANXXA010000523.1 GCA_025350885.1 Phenylobacterium sp. | reverse complement strand
GAAATCCAGATCTTCCGGCCGTTGATTACCCAATCACTTCCGTCTCTTATGGCTTTCGTTGTCATGCCGGCCGGGTCGGATCCGGCGCCCGGTTCGGAAATGCCGATCGCCGAGATGGTCTTGCCGGCCACATAGGGCGCGAGATAGGCGGCGCGCTGCCGCTCATCGACCGTCTGCATCAGCATCCGCAGGTTCGGACTGTCGGGCGGCAGGGTGTAGGGGGTGACGCAGCGCCCGATCTCTTCCTCGACCCCGACCATGGCGACCATCGGCAGGTCCGAGCCGCCGACATCGACCGGCGCGTCCAGGCCGAATAGCCCGAGGTCATGGGCCACCTTGTCCAGGCGGGCGTGCTCGACCGGGCCGATGCCCAGCCCCTGGCCGGACGCCTCGCGCGCCAGCACGCCGGCTTCCAGCGGCATCAGCTCGTCGCGGACGAACCTGGCCACCAGGTCCTTGAGCATTCGGTGCTCTTCGGCGATCTCGAAGTCCATGGCCTCTCCCGTCGGCGGCGCGTTCTTTGTAGGGTGATCATAACGACCGGAAGCGTCGAGGGGAGTGTCACGTGGCGGAAACTAGGAAATTGGCGGGTGCGGCGACCGGCCCGCTGGCGGGAATCCGTATTCTGGACCTGACCAGCGTGGTCAACGGCGCCTATGGCACGCAGATCCTCGCCGACCAGGGCGCCGACGTGATCAAGCTCGAGGATCCCGGCAGCGGGCGGGGCGACGGCGGCGACATCATGCGCTGGGCCGGCCACGTGCCGGACGGCGCCCCGCGCGGCTTTGGCCCGATCTTCATGACCATCAACCGCAACAAGCGCTCGCTGCTGCTCGACCTCGCCAAGCCGGGATCCAAGCGCGCGCTGGCCCGGCTGATCAAGTCCTGCGACGTGTTCGTCGCCTCCGTCCGCTACAAGGGCCTGGAGCGCCTGGGCCTGGCCTATGAGGACGTGGCCGCGATCCGGCCGGACATCGTCTATGTGCACGCCGCCGGCTATGGCTCGGACGGCCCCTATGCCGGCGAGCCCGCCTATGACGACCTGATCCAGTCGGCCTCGGGGCTGGCCGACGTCCTGCCGCGCACCGACGGCGACCCGACGCCGCGGATCCTGCCGACCCTGGTGGCCGACAAGGTCTCGGGCCTGTTCCTGGCGCAGTCAGTGACCGCCGCCCTGCTGCATCGCGCGCGCACCGGCGAGGGCCAGTTCGTCGAGGTGCCGATGCTGGAGTGCGTCACCTCGTTCCTGCTGGTTGAGCACCTGTTCGGCCACACCTTCGAGCCGCCCACCGGCCAGTGGGGCTATACCCGCGTGGTCAACCCCAACCGCCGGCCGTTTCCCACCAAGGACGGCTACATCGGCCTGCTGCCCTACACCGACAAGCAGTGGGACCAGTTCTTCGAGGTCGCCGGCATGGCCGACACCATCGCCACGGATCCGCGCTTTGCCGACTACTTCACCCGGTCCAAGCACATCAATGAGCTCTACGCCCTGGTCGGCGAGGCGGCCGCCACCAAGACCACCCAGGAATGGCTGGACCTGCTGAAACCGCTGTCGATCCCGGTGGTGAAGACCAACCGGCTCGATGACCTGCCGGACGATCCGCACCTGGTGGCGGTGGATTTCTTCCAGACCTTCGACCATCCTGATCTCGGCCACTATCGCCAGATGCGCCCGCCGGTGCGGTTCTCAAAGACGCCGTCCAACATCCGCCGCCACCCGCCGGGCCTGGGCCAGCACACCGCCGAACTGCTGGCCGAGGTGGGTGGGGACGAGGAGGCGTGAGCCATGCGGCTGGTGGTGGTCGGCACATCGGGGTCCGGCAAGACCACCATGGCCAGGGCGCTCTCCGGCGCTCTGGGCATACCGCAGATCGAGCTGGACGCCATCAACTGGCAGCCGGGGTGGTACGACCTCGCCACCCACGAGCCACAGGAATTTATCCGCCGCGTGGCCGTGGCGGCGGCCGGCGAAGCCTGGGTCATGGACGGCAACTACACCAAGGCGCGCGAGGCGCATTGGACCCGCGCCACCGGCTTCGTCTGGATGGACACGCCTCGCCGGGTGGTGATGCGCCAGGTCATCTGGCGCTCGTTCAGCCGTGCGGTGACCAAGCGGGAGCTGTGGCCGGGCAGCGGCAACAAGGAGCTCTTCCGCAAATGGCTGGAAAAGGAGCACCCGATCCGCTGGGCCTGGGACACCTGGGCGACAAACCGGGCACGATATTCGGCGATGTTCTCTACCGGCGTCTTCGAGGGCAGGCCGGCGTACCGCGTCAGCAATGCGCGGCAAGCCAAGCGGCTCGTCGCAAGGCTGGCGGCCGAACAGGCGCTTGCGGGTCTTCCCATCCGGCCCCCGGCGGGTATCCTGTCCATTGCGCCGAGCGAATAGACCCGGCCCGGAGGTTTCCATGGGACACTTGCTTGCCGTCGCTGCGCTGATCGCGCTCACGGGGACACCAGCTCTCGCCCAGAAGGCGCCCGCCTACCACGCCCCGCGCACCGCCTATGGCCAGCCGGACCTGCAGGGCAACTGGACGACGGCCACCATCACGCCACTGACCCGCGACGCCCGGTTCGGCGCGCGCAACGTCCTGACCAGGGCCGAAGCCGATAGCCTGGAGAAGGCGACCCGCGACCAGGTCGCCCGCGCCGACGCGCCAACGCCGCCGGACGCAACGGTCAAGGACCTGAAGAACGCCGACTGCGGCGCCGACGGCATCTCGGGCCTGAACTGCGGCTACAACCAGGGCTGGAAGGATCCCGGCACCACCCTGATCGACATCAATGGCGAAAAGCGCGCCTCGATCATCACCGCGCCGGCCAACGGCCAGTTTCCGGCCCGCGTGGCTGGCGCTGTGTCCCCACGCCGGCCGGCCGGCGCCCGCGCCGACAATCCCGAATCCTTCGCGCTGGGCGAACGCTGCCTGCTGTCGTTCGGATCCTCCGGCGGGCCGCCGATGCTGCCCTTGATGTACAACAACACCTACCAGATCGTGCAGTCCAAGGACGAGATCGCCATCGACGTCGAGATGGTCCACGACGTGCGCCACGTGCGGCTGAGCGAGGCCCACGGGCCGGCCAGCCTGAAGCTGTGGATGGGCGATTCCATCGGCCATTGGGAGGGCGACACCCTGGTGGTCGAGACCGTCAACATGCGGCCCGAACAGGGCCTGCGCGGCGCCTCACCGGACCAGAAGGTCACCGAACGCTTCACCCGCATCGGGCCCAACAAGATCGCCTACCGGTTCACCGTCGAGGACCCGGCCTACGCCGAGCCGCTGAGTGGCGAGGTGGCGATGAACGCCACCAAGGGCCAAGTCTACGAATACGCCTGCCACGAGGGCAACTATGCGCTGAGCGGCATGCTGGCCGGCGCCCGGGCCGACGAGAAGCAGGCCGCATCGGGCGCTCCGGCCAAGAGCGGCGGCGGCAATTGACTCGCTATCAGAGCTCCAGGGGCGCGCCCTGGGCGACACGCTGCGGGTCCTGGCGCCAGGCGTCGGACACGTCGACATAGACTTCGATGCCGTTGCCGTCCGGATCCTTGAAGTAGAGCGACTTGGTCACCTCATGGTCGACGGGATCGAGGATCAGTCCCGCCGCCTCCAGCTTCACCTTGGCTTCGCGCAACTGGTCGAGACTGTCGCCGATCTTGAAGGCGACGTGGTGCAGTCCGACGGCGGACGGGCTTTGCGTACTGCCCTCGCCGCTCACCTCCAGCACCGCGAAGTCGTGATGATTGCCCAGGGTGAAGAAGGCCATCTTCATCCCGTTCTCGTCGTATCGCGCGCAGATCGGCAGGCCGAGAACATCGCTATAGAATTTCTCCGCCCGCGCGCGATCAGTGACCCGCAGCACCACGTGGCCCAGCGCCTGAATTTGCAAGCCACCGCCCTCCTGAGCTCCAAGACCCGTGTCGGACGGGTACGCCCAAGCTCGACCCTCAGCATGGCCGCTGACGCCGATCGATGCAAGCCAGGGCGCCCCGGAGGCTAGACTCTCGAGGCTGCCGCGAGCTTCACCGGCCCCGGCTCGCCGTGGGCCTGCGCGATCCGGGCCTGGAACCACGCGACGCCGTGCTCGTGCCTGGGCGACAGCACCCCGCCGCGATAGATGCCGGTGCGCAGGTTGCGCTGCACCTCCTCGCAGACCTGCCTGTCCTGGGCGGTGACCCGGTCGGAGACGGCGAACATCGCCGCCAGCTCATCCGACCGCGCGGGATCAAAGAAGTAGAAATAGTCGAGCCGGGTCTGCTCCGGCCCCAGCGCGGTCATCCGCTCGACATGTAGCCGTGGCGGTAGGTGTTGATGGCGAGATTCGGCCAGATCCACGCCCAGGTTCCGGCGTAGACCGAGGCGTCGCGCGGCGGCGCCGAATGAAAGATCACCTGCCCCTCGATCCCGACCCGGTAGTCGGCGACCACAACGTCCTCGTCGAACTCGGGGTGAACCATCGGCAGGTGGTAGCCCTCCAGATAGTTCTCGACATAGGTCTTCCAGTTGCAGCCCAGCGCATGGCTTCGCCGCTCGACCAGTGGAAAGGCGGGTAGCGGGGCGCTGTCGGCCAGCGGCTGCAGCAGCTGCGCCAGGGGCGCGGCGTCGAGGTCGAGGTTGACGAACACCAGCCCGCGCCAGCTCTCCACGCGGATCGGATAGAGCCCGTATTGCCGGGGATCGAACCCCGGCGCCGCGCCGAAGTCGGTGGCGGATTTCAGCCGCCCGTCCAGCGCATAGCGCCAGCCGTGATAGCGGCAGACGAAAGCCTCGCCGCAACGGCCCTGGCCGTCGGCCACCAGCGCGCCGGCCCGATGCCGGCAGACGTTGTGGAACCCCGCCAGCGCGCCCTCGGCGTTGCGCACCACTACCACCGGCGCGCCGCCGATCTCCTCGGCCAGGTAATCGCCGGCCTTCGGCGCCATGCCCGCATGACCGATGAACTGCCAGGCGCGGCGCAGCACCTGGTCGCGGTCGACCTTGAAGGGCTGGTCGCCGCTATAGAGATCGACGCGCAGCATGGCGGCTCCGGAACGCTGAAGTCAGGCCGGCAATCTAACGCCGCTGGAGCCAGAGATACAGAAGGCCCGCGACCGTGATCGCGCCGGCGCAGAAGGCCAGCTCGATCAGCTTACCCGTGAAGATCAGGGTGACGCAGGCGCCGATGGCGGTGACCGCCGTAGCCCGCGCCGCGAGCCGCCGGCCCGGAGTGAGGCCGCCGGACAAGCGGATCAGCGAGCCGCCGGCCAGGGCATAGCTGTAGAGGCCGAGCAGCACCGAGACATTGGCCAGGAAGCCGAATTGCTGGCCGAGCGTCGGGCTGGCGGTGAGGACGGTCATGAAGCTCATCAGCCCGCCGGCCGCCACCAGGTTGATCGCCGAGGCGTGCTCGCCGGGGCGGGTGCGGAAGGCGCTGGGAAAGACCCCGGCGTCGGCGCCGCTGCGGGTGGTCTCGCTGGTCACCAGCACCCAGCCGGTGACGCAGCCCTGGGCGCGCAGCAGGGCGCAGACCGCGATGATGGCGGCGAGGCCGACGCCGAGGCTCGCCTGCCCGGCCTGCGCGAATGGCGCGGACGACCTGGCGAGCGCCGTGGCCGGCAGGATTCCCATCAGCACGGTGCAGGCGCTGATGTAGAGCGCGGCCACGGCGATCACGCCGATCAGCGTGGCGCGCGGCACGTTGCGGGTCGGATTGCGCACCACGCCGGCTGTCGCCGCCGCGCACTCGACGCCGAGGAAGGCCCAGAAGGCGTTCAGCGCCGAGGCGCCCACCGCGGCGCCGACGCTCAACCCCTTCGGATTCCACGATGCGATGAAGGTCGAAGGGTTGAAGGCGAGCCAGCCCAGGGTGGCGGCGATCAACACCGGCAGCAGTCCGAGCGCGAGGGTCAGGCCCTCTACGCGGGCCACGGCTCTGGGGCCGATCCAGGCAGCCCCGACCGCGAGCCAGATCGCGGCCAGGGTGATCAACAGCCTCGCGCCGGGTTCGGCCAGCGCCGGCATGAGGAAACCCGCCGCGCCAGCCACGGCCAGCGCGATCGCCGCGGTGCCGATCCAGTTGGTCGCCCAATAGGCCACCGCGATCTGGACGCCGGAGAAGGGCCCCAGCCCCGCCTCCACATAGCCGGGCAGCCCCTTGGCCTGCGGCGCGGCGACGCCCAGCCAGGCGAACATCCCGGCGATGGCCAGGGCCGCGGCGGTCGCGGCCAGCCACCCCAGGATCGAGACCGAGCCCACGGCGCCCAGGGTCGCGGGCAGGAGGTAGATGCCCGAACCGATCATGCTTCCGGCGACCAGCGCCGTGGCGCCGAAGAGGCCGACGGACCCATGGCCGGCGGCTGTCGCGTCGGCGGGAGGGGCGGCGGTGTGGGATTTGGCCATCTTCGTTCCCCCATTGGCGCGGCCAGGGGCCGGCGTCTAGACCGGTGCGAACACCGGGACCGGCGGCCCGCCCTCCGTCGCCTGGAACCTGACCTTGACCTTCATGCCGATGGCCAGCCCGTCAGGCGCCACATCGACGAAGTTGGTCAGTACGGCCGGCCCCTCGTTCAGGGTCACATAGCCGATGGCGTAGGGACCGCTCGGCGAGCGGTGCATGACCGAGTAGGTGTAGATCACCCCTTCGCCCGGGCTCTCCTCCAGCACCGTCCTGCCGGAGAAACAGTGCGGGCAGATCGCGCGCGGATACCAGTAGGCCTTCGCGCAGTCCTGGCAGCGGCCGATCAGGAAGCGGCCTTGCGCGGCCGCGTCCCAGAACGGCTTGGTCTCGATCGACACCGCCGGCGCCGGGATCGGACGGGTCATTTTCTCTTGAGCTTCAGACATGCTCAGCTCTCCCGTTCCATGATCAGCGTGGCGGCCGCGTGCCGGGTTCCCAGCGAGCCCCCCGTGCCGTGGGCAATAGCCAGGTCGCAGTTGTTCACCTGGACCTTGGGATGCGCCTCGCCGCGCAGTTGCCGAACCGCTTCGATCACCTTGGTGATGCCGCCGCGGTTGGTCGGGTGATTGTTGCACAGGCCCCCACCGTCAGTGTTGAACGGCAGCTTGCCGACGCCGGAGATCAGGTTGCCGTCGGAAACGAACCGGCCGCCCTGGCCCTTGGCGCAGAACCCCAGGTCCTCCAGCTGCATCAGCACGGTGATGGTGAAACTGTCGTAGATCGAGGCGTACTTGATGTCCGCGGGCGTCACGCCTGCCTCTGCGAACGCGCGCGGGCCGGACCAGACGGCGCCGGAGTGCGTCAGGTCGAGATCGAGGCCGCCGAGAGGCATTTTTGGCGCCTCGCCCGCGCCGATCACCCGCACCTTCGGCCGGTTCAGCGTCCTGGCCACCTCGGGCGAGGTGACGATCAGCGCGCCGCCGCCGTCGGTCACCACGCAGCAGTCCAGGAGGTGCAGCGGGTCGGAGATCATGCGGGAATTGACCACCTGCTCGACGGTGACCACGTCCTTCAGGAAGGCGTGCGGGTTCCACTGGGCATGGTGACTGGCGGCGACCTTGATCCAAGCCAGCTGCTCGCTGGTCGTGCCGTACTCATACATGTGGCGCATGGCGCACATGCCATAGGTGTTGTGGGTCGAGCCGCCGTAGATGTTCTCGAACCCGGCCTCGGGCGCCCCGTCGGTCAGGCCGACGGGCGGGC
>JANXXA010000483.1 GCA_025350885.1 Phenylobacterium sp. | reverse complement strand
GGCCTGGACGCGGGTGTTTTCCGGACGCGCCGGCTGGGTGGGCCGCCAGCCCAACGCCGGCCATGCCGCCGTCGCCCGGCTGGTCGCTCAGGGCAAGGCCAGCGCGGTGATCACCCAGAACGTCGACAACCTGCACCAGGCCTCCGGCATCGCCGCCGACCAGGTGATCGAGCTGCACGGCAACGCCAGTTACGCCACCTGCCTCGATTGCGCCGAGCGCCATGAGCTGGAGGACCTGCGCGATCCCTTCCTGACTGCCGGCGAGATCCCCCGGTGCCGGGTCTGCGGCGGGCTGGTGAAGACAGCCACCATCTCCTTCGGCCAGGCCATGCCGGCCGGCCCGATGGCCCGCGCCGAGGCCGCGTGCCGGGACTGCGACCTGTTCCTGGTGCTCGGCTCGTCGCTGGTGGTCTATCCGGCGGCGGGCTTTCCGCAGCTGGCCCGGCGTCACGGCGCGGCGCTGGCCATCGTCAACCGCGAGCCCACCGACCTGGACCCCTACGCCGACCTGGTGCTCCACGACGAGATCGGCCCGGCGATGACCGCGGCTGTCCCGGCCAACGCGCGCCGGGCTTAGGGCTAGCGCGGGGCTGGCGGCGCGGCGGGCGCCGGCGGAGTGGCGGGGGACGGCGCGGCGGCGGGTCCGGTTGCGGGTCCGGGCGCGCGCTTGCCGCCGAGCGTTGACATGGCGGTCTGCAGCGCCGTGCTCTGGGACTCCACGATCGTCCCACAGCGCCGCAGTTCCACCTGAAGTTCCTGCGGTCCAAGCTTGGGCGCCTCGGCCCTCAACGCCGCGCCGAGGTCGAGCCCGGGGGCGCGCGCGCTGATCCGTCCGACGAAGAAATAGACCCCGACCTGCGCCGCCTGCTGGCGCTCCTTGGCCCCGCCGAACGCGGCCATGGTCAACAGGCACCGGACATCGGCGACCAGGACAGACGGCGCAGCCGGGAGCGGGGTCGCCGCGTGCGTCGGGGCTGCTCCCGCCAGAGCCAGGGCCGAAATCGTCGCGGCAGTCAGAACGCGCATGCAAACTCCTTTGAATCGCCCTGGCCCCATAGCGTGAAGAAAGTGAATATTTGTTGACGCCAATGGCTAGACCAACCATGGTTATCTAAGTTTTATAGCGTCGCTGCTCACTGCAACACGGTTGTCGTGGAGATAGGCATGCTTGGCTCCGTTGATATCGCCCAGACCCCCACCGCCATCTACGAAGAGTGGCTCAGCTCGCTGCCGACTGCGGGCCATAGCGGCGACGGAAGCGCGATCAGCGGAACCAGCAAGCCAGCCCGCATTGTGATGGCCTGGCGCGACGAGTGGGTTCCGACCCCCACCAACACGGTGATCGGCGCCAACAATGGCGGCAACTGCTATCCGTTCAGCTGTTTCGCCAGCGAGTCCTTTCCGGCCCCCGGCGTCACCTATCAGGAAGTCTACAACGCCGGCGCATTCAGCGGCGCGATCACCGTCGATTCCATCTCGTTCCGCCTGTCGACCGCCGGCCCGATGGATTCGGCCAGCTATCAGGTCGCCTTCTACCTGACCAACCGCCCGGTCTTGGGCCTGGACACGACGCTCTCCAACAACCTGGGCGCGCTGCTCTCGAACTTCGGGGCCTTTAACATCTTCGGGCTGATGCCGCCGTCTTTGACCCTCGACGGCGCGAACTTCACCTACGACCCGAGCCTGGGGAACCTGCTCATGCAGGTGACCGTCACAGGCCTGACCGAACCGCACCGCTACCAGTCATTCTTCGCCGCCGACTACACCGCCATCGACGTTTCGCGCATCTACAGAAAGGCGGACGGCTCGACCGATGGCAATGTGTTCGGCGCCCTGCAGACCCGCTTCAACCGGCTGGCCGTGCCGGAGCCCACGACCTGGGCCCTGATGCTCGGCGGATTTGCCGCGATCGGCGCGGCGCTGCGTCGCCGCCGAACCAGGCTGGTGACCTAGAAGGCGGTGACGCTGAACGGGTTCGCGGGTGTTGAACAGGGCGGGAGATCCAGGCGGACTGTTTGCCGCGCCAAAGGTTTCTATGCTCCGCGTGCAGCCGTCGCCCGCCTGTAACCTCAATTGCAGCTACTGCTACATCCCCGCCAGCGTGCGTCGACAGACCGCCACGATGTCAATGACCGTGTTGGAGACTTTGCTCCGGCGCCTCGTGCATGAGGATCTGCTGGAGGACCGATTGACCATCTCGTGGCATGGCGCCGAACCGCTGATCGTCGGGCGGGGCTGGTATGAGGACGCCTGCGCGCGCATCGCCACGACCTTGGGCGGCAAGGTCGAGGTCGCGCAGGTGTTCCAGACCAATGGCGTGCTCATCGACGCGGCGTGGTGCGAGTATTTTATCCGCAGCGGCGCACAGGTCGGCGTCAGCCTGGATGGATCGGAAGCGCAGAACAGCGCGCGCGTGAACTGGGCCGGCCGTCCCGCGCACCACCTGACGCTGCGCGGCATTGAGACCCTCAATGCCCACGCCATCCCATGGGCCCTGTTAGCTGTGGTGACCCGCGAGACGATGGCCGATCCTCAGGCGTTCATTGCGTTCGTGAGATCGACGGGATGCGCGGTTCTCGGTTTCAAGGTTGAAGAGACCAATGTCGCCCATGAGAGCAAGCTGGCGGGGTTCGCCGATGTCGAGCGGCTCTACGCGGCGTTTGTGCTGGCGCTCTGGCAGTCCTTTCCGGCCGACGGCCCGATCCTGGTGCGCGAGTTCGAGGACTATCGAAGCGCCCGCCAGCTCGGCAACCCGGTGCAGGTCGTTCCGGTCACCCTGATTCCGTTTCGCAACCTGACCGTCGCGGCCAGCGGCGACTTCACCATCTTTGCCGGCGAACTGCTGTTCGGCGACGATGACCGGTTCGTGTTCGGCAATGTGATGGACGGGCCGCTGCTCGACTGCCTCGACACGCCGCGTTTCCGGGCGATGACCGCCGAGATGCTTGCGGGCGCCCGGCGCTGCGCGGCCAATTGCGAACACTATGCCGATTGCGGATCGTTCTTCATCAGCCAGAAATATGCCGAAACCGGCAGCTTCGACGCCGAGGAAACTCTCGCCTGCCGACTGGAAATCAAGACCATGTTCAAGGCGTTGGACGCGATCTGACCGACTGCCCGCGCGCGCGAAAAGCTGCCCATGCCTTCGATGCGCGCCGCGTGCACCGGGGCGGTCGCGGCCAGGGTCATCACCAGGATCGTCGCAGCCGTCAGAACACGCATGGAAACTCCTCCGATTTTCTCCCGACCCCATAGCGTGGCCGGCGCGGCGGGTCACGCCCTCGTGTGCTGGGGCGAGATGGCGATCCCTAATCTCAGCGTGAACGCGCGCGATGCGATGCCGTCGGTCCCCACGACGCTGCGCCTATACCCAAACTCTCTGGGGCGTTTTCAAATCGAAATTCACTGACGAAACCTGACCGCGAATATCCGTTTGGAACCATTTGCCGCGCCGCGCGTATCGAATCTAAGTTCGCGCGGTGAGCACAGGTCTCTCGTTGCAGGCTGGGGCGCGACCATGAACAGACTTGTGCCATTGCGGCTCGGCGGCGCATCGCTTGCGACGACGCAACAAGGCGGCCCCCTGGCAAGCCGTGGTCATTCCGCCTTCGCCGAACAGCCGTGGACGGACGGTTATCGGCGCGACCGGAGCGGTCCAGCCGCGCCGTCGGTCGCTCCGCTGAGAGCTTCAAGCGATGCGTGTGATCATCCTGTGAAGCGTGCGGAAGGGAGCGTGTCAGGTGTCAAAATCTAAGAGACCGCCCGTCCTGCTCACGTCATTGCCGAAGACGCTGACCGGTATCACCGGTTTGGACCATGTGACGCTGGGCGGAATTCCCGCTGGCCGACCGACGCTTCTCTGCGGGGCGGCGGGTTGTGGGAAGACTCTGTTCGCCATGACGTTCCTGGTGAACGGCGCCACCCTCTACGGCGAAAATGGCGTCTTCATGAGCTTCGAGGAGCGCTCAGAGGATCTCATCGCCAATGTGGCCTCGCTTGGCTACGGCGTGCAGGCGTTGATCGAAGAGGGTCGGCTGGCGATCGACCACGTCCGGATCGAACCGGCGGAGATCGAGGAGACCGGCGAGTACGATCTTGAAGCCCTCTTCGTCCGCCTGGGCTACGCGATCGACCAGGTCGGCGCCAAGCGCGTGGTGCTCGATACGATCGAGGCGCTGTTCTCGGGATTTACCGATCAAGCCCTGCTGAGAGCCGAATTGCGCCGCCTGTTCGGCTGGTTGAAGGATCGGGGCGTCACGGCGATCATCACGGGCGAGCGCGGCGATGGCCAGCTCACCCGCTATGGGATCGAGGAATACGTTTCCGATTGCGTCATCCTCCTGGACAACCGCGTCCACGCCCAGGTGACGACGCGTCGCCTGAGGGTGGTCAAATACCGTGGCTCAGCGCACGGCACCGACGAATATCCGTTCCTCATCGATGATCGCGGCCTCAGCGTTTTGCCGGTCACCTCGGCCGGCCTTGAGCACAAAGTCGCTTCCGAAGCGGTGCCGACCGGCGTAGGCGCCCTGGATTCCATGTTCGGGATTGGCGGCTTCTATCGCGGGTCCAGCGTTCTGATCTCGGGCCTGGCGGGAACCGGCAAGTCGACGTTCGGCGCCTTGTTCGCCGATGCCATGTGCAAGCGCGGCGAGCGGTGCCTCTATTTTGCGTTCGAGGAATCCCCAGCCCAGATCGTGCGCAATATGCGCTCGGCCGGAATCGATCTGCAGCAGCACCTCGATAGCGGTTTGCTGGTCTTTGAAGCCGTGCGGCCAAGTCTGTTCGGGCTGGAAATGCACCTGGCGCGGATGAACCGGGACATGGAGGATTTTGGCCCCTCCGCCGTTGTGGTCGATCCGATCTCGGCGTTCCGCGGTGTTGAGTCGGAAATCTACTCCACGATCCTGCGCCTGGCGGATATCTGCAAGTCGCGCGGGATCACCGGTATATTCACCAGCCTGTCGCTGGCCTCGGACTATACCAACGAGGCGGAACGCGGTGTGTCCTCTTTGATGGACACCTGGATCTCCCTTTCCGATGTCGAGTCGAGCGGTGAGAGAAACCGGATCCTCTATGTCCTGAAGTCTCGCGGCATGAGCCACTCCAACCAGCTACGCGAATATCGCCTGACCGATCATGGGGTCGAACTCACCGTGCCCTATATCGGCGCGGAGGGCGTGTTGACCGGGGCGGCCAGGCTGGCTCAGGAAGCCCGCGAACGGGACGCAAAACTCGGTCGTGGGCAGGCTACGGAGCGCCGCCGGCGGGAGCTTGACCGCAAGAGCGCGGCCATCGAACGGCAAATCGCCGATATGCGGGCCGACATGCAAGGAGAGGAAGACGAGGTTTCCGCGTTGTCGGCGCAGGACGGAACCCGGGACGGGGTCCTGACTTCGGACCGCTCCGCCATGGCCGACAAGCGCGGGGCGGCGGAATGATGGCCGCCACCGAACCCTGTTCGGATATCGCCCGCGTGGGCTACTATAATCTGCGCCTGTACGTTGCCGGCCAGACGCCGAAATCGGTGACGGCGATCGCGAACCTGAAGCGTATCTGTGAGGAATACCTGGCGGAACGCTACACGATAGAGGTCATCGATTTGCTGGTTCATCCGCAACTGGCGGCCGGCGATCAGATCCTTGCCGTACCCACGCTGGTCCGCCGTCTGCCGACGCCGATCAAGCGCATCGTCGGCAACCTCGCCGATGTCGAGCGCGTTCTCGTCGGGCTCGATATTCGGCCGGTCGAGGAGCCCGGGCCATGACGACGGCGTCGATGCAG
>JANXXA010000482.1 GCA_025350885.1 Phenylobacterium sp. | reverse complement strand
CGTCCGCCCGCAGCCTTCCGCGGATCCTGAAGCTCTCCGGCCGATAGACCAGCTCCTGGGGATTGGCGGTCAACGCCTCCTCGATGGTCGCCAGCGCCTCGGGCGCCGCGCCGTTCAGGGCCTGGGCCTCGGCCAGCCGGTTGAGGGTGGCGGCGATGCTCACCCGCGCGCCCGAGGCCACCTGATCGGTCAGGGTCCGCGCGATCAGCTCAACGCCCTCGGCGGCGGCCCCCTTCTGGGCGCGCGCCCAGCCGAGTGGCACAAGCGCCAGGCTGGCCAGATACGAGAAGCTGTTCTCCTCCGACAGAGTCCGCATACGCGTCGCGATCGCCTCTGCGCGGTCGGGGTCGCGCTCGTAGAGGTTGCCTTGAAAGTGCAGCGCCATCGCCAGGTCGTAGGGATTCTGGCTCTCCTCGGCGAACGCCAGCGCGCGGTCCATGCGCGCGTGCGCCAACTCCGAGTGGCCAAAAGCCCAGGCCGTCAGGCTGGCGATGCCGATGGCGACAATGTTGTTGCCTGGCGCCTGACGCTTACCGACCGTGTCGATCAGCGGGCTGAGCAGCGCGAAATGCTCCTCAACGCCCGCCAGATTGCCGGTATAGAACCGCGTCTGGACTTGGGCGTTGTGCACGAACACCAGCCGGCCGGGGTTGTCGCCCTCGGCGTGGGCAAGCTCCAGGATGTGATCGGCGATGGCGACCGCGCCGGCGTGGTCGCCTGACGTGATCACGGCGCGCCACATCCTGGCCTCCTCGCGGATCAGCTGCGCGATGCTGCCGGATTTCTCCGCCAGCGACCGGGCTCGGGACGCGGCCTCGATGGTTTCGGGCGCCGCGTAGCCGCGGGTCAGCTGAAGGGCGCGATTGAGCCCGCTGTAGAGATCCAGCGCCTTGGCGTCGCGTTCCGGCGCGTCGGGCTGGGTGTCGAGCATCGCCAGGCCCTGGCGGTAGGCGGCCTCGGCTTCCTTGAAGGCCCGCCGCGCATAGGCCGTGTCGCCGGCGATCTTCCAGGCCGCGACCGCCGGCTCCGCCTGCCCGGCCCGGGTCCAGTGCAGCGCGATGACTTCCGGCTGCGCCTCGGCCAGCGTCGTGAAGCGTTCGGTAATGGTCTGCGCCACACGGGCGTGCAGCGCCTGGCGGCGGCTCTTCAGCAGGCGCTCATAGGCGGCGTCCTGGATGAGCGCGTGTTTGAACTGGTAACTGGCTTGCGGTGGCAGGCCGCGGGCGAAGATCAGCTCCGCGTCGGCGAGCCTGGCGAGGCCGGCCTGCAGGTCGGCCGGCGGCATCTGGGCCACCGCTTCCAGCAGTTCGTAGGTGAACTCGCGGCCGATCACCGAGGCCACCTGCGCCACCTCCTTGGCCGGCCCCAGCCGGTCGAGGCGCGCGGCCAGCGAATCCAGCAGGGTCGCGGGGATCTCCCCGGCGCCGGGGTGTGCCTCGCCATCCAGCATCAGCCGGGTCAGCTCTTCGGCGAACAGCGGCACCCCGTCAGTGCGTTTGATGACCGCCTCGATCACCTCCCTGGCTAGGCCGGACTTCGCCGCGACGCCGGCCACCAGTTCTCGGGTCTGACGATTGTTCAGGCGGTTGAGGGTGATCCGCGCGTGGTGCTCACGCGCCGGCCAGGCCGGTCGGAACTCCGGACGCGCGGTCAGCAACAGCATCATTGGCGCCGTGGCCCCCTGTTCGACCAGGGTCTGCACCAGCTCCAGGGTCGAGGGGTCAACCCACTGCATATCCTCGATGACGATCACCAGCGGCTGGGCGCGGGTGGCGCTGAACACCCACCCGGCCAAGGCCGCGAGCAGCCGGACGCGGCGCTGATCGGGGGCCAGGTTGAGGGGCGGGTAGGTCGGCGGGACCGGAAGGCCCAGCATCTCGGCGATCAGCGGAACCGCCTCCCCCAGCTTCAGGTCAGTCGGCGCCAGCGCCTGTTCCAGCCGTGAAACCCGCTCGGTGGCCTCCTCGTCGCCGCGCCAGCCCAGGCCCTGGTTGAACATCTGGGCGACAGCGTGGAATGGCGTATTGGCAAACAGCGGCGCGCCTGAACATTCGATCCACAGATGCGGCTCGGCCCTGATGCGGGCGCGAAATTCCTCGGTGACCCGGGTCTTGCCGATGCCGGGCTCGCCGGTGGCCAGGACCATCTGGCCCTCGCCGTCCTGGACGCGACGCCAGCGGCTGAGGAACAGGTGCATCTCGTCGTCGCGCCCGACGAAGGGGGTCAGCTCACGCGGCGCAAAGCCACGGGTGCGTCCGCTGGCCAGGCCGGCGCGGAGCACGCGATAGAGCCGGACCGGATCCTGGGCGCCGTCCAGCGCCCGCGCGCCCAGATCCTCAACCGCGAAGAGGCCTGAGACGAGGTCGTGCACCGCGGCGGTCATGATTACCGTATCCGCCGCGGCCTGCGCCTGAGCCAAAGAGGCGATCCGAGGCGCGGGACCGAACATCTCGGCCTCTCCCTCCATCCCGGGGGCGACGACCACCGTGCCGGCATGGACGCCCACCCGCGCCGACAAGGTGACCCCGTGGGCCTGGGCAAAGCGCGCATTGAGCCCCGCCATGGCCTCGACGATAGCCAGCCCGGCGCGGACCGCGCGTTCGGCGGCGTCCTCCTGCGCCTGAGGATAGCCGAAATAGACCATCAGGCCGTCGCCGGCGCGGGTGACGTGGCCGCCCAGGCGGACGGCCGCCGCGGTCGCCTCGCTCTGGTGCTGGGTGGTGATCGCCTGCCACTCTTCCGGATCGAGGTCGGCCGAGAGCCCGGTGGCGTTGGCCAGGTGGCAGGACAGGAAAGTCAGGTGACGCCGCTCGCTCTCGGTTACGATCACCGGTCGCGACGCCGCCGCGGGTCCGCCGATCAGCTCGGCGATGCTGGACACCGCCGTGCGCCAGCCCTGGGCGTCGGCTTCGCCCGCCCAGCCGGCCAGGTCGGCGCAATGG
>JANXXA010000453.1 GCA_025350885.1 Phenylobacterium sp. | reverse complement strand
CCTGCGACCCCCTGACCCCCAGTCAGGTGCGCTACCAGGCTGCGCTACGCTCCGACGCCTCGCGGCGAGCGCGCCTTATAGGCGGGCGATGAACCTCGCCGCAAGCCTCTAACGCCCCCGGTTCATCCAGCTGATCAGCGGCAGGATGGGGAGTCCCCAGCTGACGCCGGCCAGGGCGTAGAAGGCGAACTGCCAGGGGCCGTGGTCGGGGACGTGGGCCGCAACAAGGATCATCAGCCTCATGTAGGCCAGGATGAAGCCCAGGATACCGACCAGGCCGATCAGCTTGCGGACGCGGAGGCTCATCGGCCGTCCTTACGCCCGACCGGGCCGGGGCGGAAGCGTGGACGGACCTCACGTTCCGGCGTAGGTCCACGCCCAAGTTCAGCCTAGATAGCGCGTCAAGCCGACCCATGACCTCGTTCCTGCGATCCGACCGCTCCCGCGCCGTGGCGATCTGGCTCGCCTGTGTGGCCCTGCTGGTGCTGGCCATGGTGGTGGTGGGCGGTGCGACACGACTGACCGGCTCGGGGTTGTCGATCACCCAGTGGAAGCCGATTTCCGGCGCCCTGCCACCGCTCAGCGTCGCCGACTGGCAGGTCGAGTTCGCGCGCTACCGGGCCATCCCGCAGTTCCGGTTCGTCAACCCGACCATGACCCTGGAGCAGTTCCGCTTCATCTACGCCTGGGAGTGGGCGCATCGGCTGCTGGCGCGGCTGCTGGGCGTGGCCTTCCTGGCCCCCTTTGCCTGGTTCGCCCTGCGCCGCGAGATCCCGCGACGTCTGTGGGGCCAGATGGGCGCGATCATCCTGCTCTTCGCGCTGGAGCCTGTGGTCGGCTGGTGGATGGTGTCGAGCGGCCTGTCCGTGCGGGTCTCGGTCGCCCCGGAGCGGTTGATGCTCCACCTGGGTCTGGCCTTTGCCCTCCTGGGCGCGCTGACCTGGACGGCGTTGGACGCCTGGGCGGGATCCGCGCGTCAGACGCTGCCCAGCCCCTGGGGCGGCCGGGCGCTGGGGCTGCTGGGGCTGATCTATCTGCAGATCCTGCTGGGCGCCCTGGTCGCCGGCAATCAGGCCGGGCTGGTCTACAACGACTGGCCGCTGTTCGCCGGGGAGCTCTTGCCGCGCGACTACGCCGGGCCGGGCCTGTGGGCGACGCTGGCGCACAGCCAGGGCGCGGTGCAGTTAAACCACCGGCTGGTCGCCTATTTGCTGACGTTCGCCGCGCTGGCGGCCGGGGTCGGCGCCTGGCGCTCGCGCTATCTGCCGGCGCAGTCCAAGGCCCTGGCCGCGGGCGTCGCGGCCCTGGTGCTTCTGCAGGTCGGGCTCGGCGTCGTGACCCTGATGACCCGCGTGCCGCTGAGCCTCGGGGTGGCTCACCAGCTCACCGCGGCGCTGCTGCTCTGTCTGGGCGCCGCCTTCGCCTGGCGGGTGCGGCGGGTCTGAGCCTGCGCGTTTGGCTGGAATCGAGGTTTCCTAGTCATTGCGCCGTTTACCGGCGCGGCTCATGAGGGGGACTTCGCTTGAGTTGGGGACGTCCGATGCCGTCGCGCTATGAAACCTATGCCGTGATCCTGGCCCTGGCCGGAAGCCTGGGGTCATCGACCGTCTCGCAAGCCCAGCCGGCTGCCCCGGCCGCGCCCGTGACCTACACCGCCGACGGCAAGCTGGTGTTCCCCAAGGATTACCGCACGTGGGTCTATCTCTCGACCGGCATGGACATGGCCTATGTCGAGGGCGCGGACCCCAAGCAGCACCTGTTCGACACGGTGTTCGTCGATCCGACGTCCTATGCGGGCTTCCTCAAGACCGGAACATGGCCGGACAAGACCATCATGGTGCTGGAGGTCCGCAAAGGGCAGGGCCGGGGTTCGATCAACAAGGTCGGGCAGTTCCAGACCGCCCGGGTGGGCGCGGAAGTCCACGTGAAGGACGTTGCCCGGTTCAAGAGCGGCTGGGCCTTCTTCCCGATGACCGGCGAGGCGTCCGAGGCGCTGCCGCAGACCTCGCAATGCAACGTCTGTCATGAGCAGCATGCCGCGGTGGACACCACCTTCGTCCAGTTCTACCCGACGCTGCTGCCGCGCGCCCGGGAGATGAAGACCCTCAGCGCCGCCTATCTGGCGGAGGAAAAAACCGCCGGAGGAGCCAGATAGATACGGTATTTGAATACCTGATCCAGAAGCTGTTGATTTTGCTCGACGTTCGGCAAGGGTTCGTGAACAGCGCGTCTTGACATCAATGGATCAAGGCCGCATATCCGCCCGCTCACGCCGGGGCTTCCTCGCTGCGGCAATTTCCGGATGAATTTCCCATGATGAAGACCACGGCTTCGCTGAAGCCCGCCGAGGTCGAGAAGAAGTGGATCGTGATCGACGCCGAGAACGCCGTGGTCGGCCGTCTCGCGACCTTCATCGCCAAGCGTCTTCGCGGCAAGCATCGCGCCGACTACACGCCCAACGTCGATTGCGGAGACGTCGTCGTCGTGGTCAACGCCGACAAGGTGAAGTTCACCGGCAAGAAGCTCACGGACAAGATCTACTACTGGCACACCGGCCATCCGGGTGGCGTCAAACAGCGCACCGCCGGCGCGATCCTGAACGGCCGCTTCCCTGAGCGCGTGCTGGAAAAAGCCGTCGAGCGCATGCTGCCCAAGGAAAGCCCGCTGGCCCGCAAGCAACTGACCCACCTGCGCGTCTACAACGCCCCTGAGCACCCGCATTCCGCCCAGAACCCCGAGACCATCGCGTTCGCCGAAATGAACGCCAAGAACGTGCGGAGCGCCTGAGCATGTCGGAAGCCGCCACCCCCGCCGAAGCCACCGGCTTCGACGCCCTGAAGGGCCTGGGCACCCAGGCCGAAGACGTCGTCGTGCACGAGCGCAAGGTCGATGCCCAGGGCCGTTCCTACGCCACCGGCAAGCGCAAGAACGCCATCGCCCGCGTCTGGATCAAGCCCGGCAAGGGCAGGATCACCATCACGGGCGGCGATACGGACCGCAAAGGCCAGTCGGGTCAGGCCCGTGACCTGACGGTCTATTTTGCGCGTCCGGTGCTGCGTATGATGATTCAGCAGCCGTTCGTTCTCACCGACCGCGAAGGTCAGTTCGATGTTGTCGTGACCGTGCAGGGCTCTGGCCTCTCCGGCCAGGCCGGCGCCATCCGTCATGCCATCTCCAAAGCCCTGACCTATTACGAGCCCGGCCTGCGCGCCGTCCTGAAGCCGCATGGCCTGCTCACCCGCGACAGCCGCGTCGTCGAGCGCAAGAAGTACGGCAAGGCCAAGGCCCGACGCAGCTTCCAGTTCTCGAAGCGCTAGACCGCGCGCGGCCAAAATCCGTGTTTGCGAGGGCGCTTCGGGAAACCGGAGCGCCCTTTCTCTTTGTCTGGACCCCACGTCATGGCTCACACAGTCTTCATCGATGGCGAAGCCGGCACCACCGGCCTGCGGATCCGCCAGCGGCTGGCCGAACGCAGCGACCTTGAGGTCGTCTCCATCGATCCCGCGCGGCGCAAGGACGCCCAGGCTCGCGCCGAACTGCTGAACGGCGTCGACGCCGTCGTGCTCTGCCTGCCGGACGACGCGGCGCGCGAGGCGGTGGCGCTGGTAACATCCAACAGCGTGCGCATCGTCGACGCGTCCACGGCGTACCGCACGGCGCCGGGCTGGACCTATGGCTTCGCCGAGATGGCGCCGGGGCAACGCGCGGCCATTGCCGGCGCGACGCGGGTCAGTAATCCGGGCTGCTATCCCACCGGCTTCATCGGCCTGGTGCGGCCTCTGGTGGCGGCGGGCCTGATCCCGGCGGACTTCCCGCTCAGCGTCAACGCCGTGTCCGGGTATTCGGGCGGCGGCAAGGGTCTGATCGCCGAGTTCGAGGCGCCGGCGCCCGCGGGCACGAACGACGCCCTTCGCGTCTATGGCTTGTCGCTGGCCCACAAGCACCTGGCCGAGATGCAGGCGCACGCGGGGCTCGCCCATCCGCCGGTGTTCGCTCCGTCGGTGGGCCGCTATGCGCAGGGGATGATCGTCGAGGTTCCGCTGGCGCTGTGGGCCCTGCCCGGCAAGCCTGATCCCGAAGACCTCCACGCGGCGCTGTCGGCGGCCTATCAGGGCGAACGGTTCGTCGAGGTGGCGAGCCAGGCCGAGTGCGCGGACCTCGCGCGCGTCCGCGCCGGCGCGGGAGGC
>JANXXA010000437.1 GCA_025350885.1 Phenylobacterium sp. | reverse complement strand
GGAGCTGACCGGCGGCCTCCTTGATCCCGGTCGACACCTTAAGGGATCTCGTCGAACCTCAGCATTCGCGGGTCGGAGTTTTCACACGATGAGCGTTGCGCCCGCGGAGGCAACCGCCAAGATGGGGCATGGTCTTCACTGACGCCGAGATCGACCGCTATGCCCGCCATCTGGTGCTGCGCGAGGTGGGCGGCCCCGGACAGCAGAGGCTGAAGGCCGCCCGCGTGTTGATCGTCGGCGCTGGCGGTCTGGGCTCGCCCGCGGCGCTCTACCTGGCCGCCGCCGGCGTGGGCGAACTGGTCCTGGTCGATCCGGACACCGTGGATAGCTCCAACCTGCAGCGCCAGGTGCTGTTCGCCGAGGCCGATGTCGGCCGATCCAAGGTCGAGGCGGGCGCCGCGCGGCTGCGCGGGCTCAATTCCCACATCGTCGCCTCCGGCCGCCATTCCGCCTTTGACGCCTCGACCGCCGACGAATTGTGCCGGAGCGCCGATCTGGTGCTCGATGGCACGGATGATTTTGGCGTCCGCTATGCCGTTAACGCAGCCTGCGTGCGGCACGGCAAGCCGCTGGTCTCCGGGGCTATCGGGCGGTGGACCGGGCAGGTCGGGGTGTTCGCAGCCAGGCCGTGTTATCGCTGCCTGGTCCCGGAAATTCCCCCCGACGCCGAGACCTGTGTGGCCGTCGGCGTGGTCGGCGCCCTGGCCGGGGTCATCGGCTCGATGATGGCGCTGGAGGCGATCAAGCTGATCGTCGGCGCGGGCGAGCCGCTGACGGGACGGCTCCTGATCTACGACGCCTTGTCGGCGGAGACGCGGACGGTGCGGGTGGGAGCGGACCCCGACTGCCCGGTGTGCGGCGGGTGACGGCGGCGCTGGTCCCGGAGTTCGACGTCACCGATCTGGAAGCGTCCCTGGCGTTCTATCTTGGCGTGCTGGGGTTTCGCGTCCGCTACGC
The DNA here is from genome assembly GCA_025350885.1 of Phenylobacterium sp. GTDB lineage: Bacteria > Pseudomonadota > Alphaproteobacteria > Caulobacterales > Caulobacteraceae > Phenylobacterium. The sequence continues at coordinate 2,620 of JANXXA010000437.1, read as the reverse complement.
CCGGCCGGAAGAGCGGTTCGTCTATCTGGAGCGTGAGGGCGCCGAGTTGATGCTCGAGGCCGCGTCCGGGCCGGGCCGGCGTTTTCGCACCGCGCCTCTGGGGGTGCCCTTCGGCCGGGGCGTGAACCTGCAGATTCGCGTCGGCGATGCGCGGGCCCTGCTTGACGCGGCGCGGGCCGCGGGAGCCGCAATCATCCTCGACATCGAGGATCGGTGGTATCGCACCGGGGCTGACGAGGCGGGCAACCGCCAGTTCGTTGTCGCCGACCCGGACGGCTATCTCCTGCGGTTCTTCGAGGACCTGGGACTTCGGCCCGCCGCCTGATTACTCCGGTGCTCCGCCCATAGCGGGCCCGTCGATGAGCCTGGCCGCCCGCAGGCCGTGCAGGCTGTTGCCGACGAACCACCGCGTCGCGCCTCGCACAGTGTCGAGCGTCAGCCGACCCTCGACCGCGCGGCCCTCGGCGATCAGCGTTGCGCGCAGCACGCCGGGCAGGGCGCCATCGTCGAGCGGCGGGGTCACCAGCCGCCCGCCAAGCTCAGCAAAGACGCTGTTGCGCGATCCGTCGGCGACCGCGCCGTCCCGGTTCAACAGCACCGCCTCGTCGAGCCCCAGACCTGACGCCTGGACGAAGGCTCGTTCGTAGACCGCGCGGCGGGTGGTCTTGTGCCGTAGATAGGCATCGCCGGCATCCAGCCGGTCCTCGGCCACGCCCAATCGCAGGGTGCGGTCAGGGCGCGCGTCCACCGCTGCGTCAGCGATCGTCAGGCCGCCGTCGCGGGTCAGGACCAGTCGTATGCGGCGGTCGCCATCGCCTCGGGAGAGGCTGTTGTGGCGTTGCGCCAAGGCCTCGAGCACTTCAGGGCGCCGGAAGGTGAACCCCAATTGACCGGCCGACGCCGCCAGGCGGTCCAGATGCGCCGACAGGCGGACAAAACCGCCCGGGGCCGACCAGCGAAAGGTCTCGATCAAGCCGTAGTCGGTCGCCGGTTCCGCCAGCAGCCGCGCCTTCAGCAGGGCCTCGTCATATTCCGCGTCCGGGTCGGAATCGGCGACGATGCCGCCGCCCACGCCATAGCGCCCCTCGCCATCCGCCCCAACGACAGCTGTGCGAATAGCAACGCTAAAATCTATGTCTCCGGCCGGGCTGATAGCGCCTATCGCGCCGGTGTAGACGCCGCGCGGACCGTCCTCCAGGTCCGCGATCACCTCGCCGGCGCGGATCTTCGGGGCCCCGACGATCGAACCGCAGGGAAACAGCGCCGCAAGGATTGCCCGCAAGTCCACCCCGGGCCGCAGCTGCGCGGTTACCGTCGAGGTCAGCGCGTGAAAGGTCGGAAAGGTCTCGATGTTAAACAGCTCCGGCGTCCGCACGCCGCCGCGGGCGCTGACCCGCGCCAAATCGTTGCGGATCAGGTCGACGATCATCAGGTTCTCGGCGCGTTGTTTGGGATCGAAGCGCAGCGCCGCGGTGGCCGCCCGATCCGCGCCCGCGTCCGCGCCTCGCGCCGCCGTGCCCTTCATCGGCCGGACAGTCGCGCGGCCCCCAGTGACCTCCAGGAAGAGCTCAGGCGATGCCGACAACACCGTCCTGCCGCCCATTGCGACAAGGCCCCCGTGCGCCACGGGCTGGCCGGTGCGCAGCGCGCCATAGAGCGCCAGCGGGTCGCCGGGATAGCGGAAGCGTATGGGGAAGGTCAGGTTGACCTGATAGACGTCGCCGGCGCCGATCAAGTCGAGAATCCGCAGCACCTTGGCGGTGTGCTGATCGCGGTCGTGCCCAGGCGTCAACTGGGTGATCGGCGGCGGCGGCCCATGCTCCGCGAACGCCCGATCCAGGATCGTGGCGGACAGCGGGCGCGGCTTTTCGAACAGACCAAACCAGAGGAGCGGTGTATCGCGCACGGGCGGCATGAGGGGCGCGAGCCGTGGCTCGAGCGCATAGCCGAGTTCGTAGCTGAGGAAGCCGGCGGCATGCAGGCCCGCCGCAGCGCCCCGGCCGATCTCGGCCAGGGCCGCATCGATTTCCGCCGCGTCGTCGCATCGGATGATTGAAACGGGATCCTGGTAGAGCCGCGCCGGCGCGGCGCGGTCCAGCCGGTCCTCCAGCAGCACGAAGGGCGCGGCAAGGCCGCGCAGCAGATCTCGGTCAGGACTGGACGGCGACGATCGCGCGATGCGTCACATCATCGCCGGGATCACCCGGTCCGGCGGCTTGTGGCCGTCCATCCAGGTCTTGATGTTGATGATCACCTTCTCGCCCATGTCGATGCGGCCCTCGATGGTGGCCGAGCCGAGGTGCGGCAGCAGGACGGCGTTGGGCAGGCCCAGCAGCTTGGGATTGATGGCCGGCTCAAACTCGAAGACATCAAGGCCGACGCCGGCGATGGAGCCCGCCTTCAACATTTCGGCGAGCGCCGTCTCGTCGATGATTTCGCCGCGGGCGGTGTTGATCAGGATGGCGTGGGGCTGCATCAGCTTCAGTCGGCGCGCCGACAAAAGGTGATAGGTGGCCGGGGTGTGCGGCGAGTGGACCGAGATGATGTCCATCCGCGCCAGCATCTGGTCGAGACTTTCCCAGTAGGTGGCCTCCAGCTCCTCGGTGATCCTGGGACCGAC
>JANXXA010000426.1 GCA_025350885.1 Phenylobacterium sp. | reverse complement strand
GCCGACGGTGCGCTGAAAATCCTCGTAGTTGGAAAGGGCAGTTGGCACGAAAAAGCAACTCCCTGCCGGCCGTTTGCCCCCTCCACCCCTCGCTCTTCCCCCGGCTTGCGCCGGGGTCGGCGAGCGGTCCCCCTCCCGCCGCTTTGCGGGGGAGGTAGGGTCCGCTTCGCGGGGGAGGTAGGAGTTCGGGGTGGCGCGCGTCCCTCACCGGCCCCCGAACACCGTCAGAACGTCGCCGCGGAACGCCGCCATGCTGGCGGGGCGGGAGTAGAACATGTGGCCGCCGGGGTAGAGGGCCAGCTTCACCCGGGCGGGGTCGCCGCCGATCGGCATCTGGTCGATCACCAGGCGGGAGACGAAATAGGGGCACGAGAGGTCGTCGTAGCCGTGGACGATCAGCACCTTCATCTTCGGGTCGGCGGCGATGGCCTGGCGCAGGTCGGTGGTGGCCTCGGTGAGTTCGACGCCCTTTTCCCAGTTCTCGCCGACGTCATAGCTCAGCGCGTTGAACCGGCCTTGCGCCTTCCAGCCGACGATGCGGGTGGCGAAATCGACCATGGCGCTGGTGGTCGGCGCGATGATCGCGTCCAGGATCGGGTCGCCGCGCCGGCCGTCGGCCGACCATGGAAAGGGGTCCTCCTGGGTCACGTTGGAATCGTAGACCGAGGCGATCCGGCCCTGGTCGCGATAGAGTTCGCGCAGGAACGCACCGATCTGGATGCGGCCGCCGGACTTGCGCACGAACTCGGGGTTGAGGCCGGTGTAGGCGGTGACCTTGCCCACCAGGCGGGCCACGGCGGCCGGATCGCGGCGGCCCTTCATCAGGTCGGTGACGAATTCGCCGCGGGCATAGTCCTCGACCTGCGCCATCTGGGCTGGCGACAGCGCCTTGCCCTGGCGCTCATAGTTGGCCGCCGCCATCGACGGCAGCGTGGTCACCCAGGGCATCGGCGAGAAGTCCGGCGCCTGGTCCATCGGCGGCTCGAGGTAGGGCGAGACCATCACCATGCCATTGATTCCGACGCCCAGCTGGGTCTGCAGGAAATAGGTGATCCGAGGCACGCGATAGCCGCCGTAGCTCTCGCCGGTGATGTACTTGGGCGAGGCCATGCGGCCGTTCTTCAAGAGCCAGTCGTAGACGGTGCGGCTGAGGTACTCGATGTCCGGCTTGATCGAATAGAACCGCTTTTTGGTCTCGTCCTTGTCGGTGAGCGAGCGGGAGAAGCCGGTGCCCACCGGATCGATGAACACCAGGTCGGTGACGTCGAGCCAGGTTCCCGGATTGTCGATCAGCTTTGCCGAGTCCGACGGGCTGTCGCCCTGGGCGCCGAACTGCACTCGCTTGGGACCGATGGCGCCCAGGTTCAGATAGACCGAGGCCGCCCCCGGCCCGCCGTTGAAGGCGAAGGTCACCGGCCGGTCGGGATCCTTGGGGCCATCGAGGACGTAGGCGGTGAACACCACCTCGGCGATCTTCCTGCCCTTCTCGTCACGCACCGGCAGGGCGCCGACTGTGGCGGTGTAGTTGAGCGTCTTGCCCGCGACGTGGGTGACCTGCTTGACCGACGCGTCGGCCGGGAACGGCGGCAGGTCGATCCTGTCCTTGTCGTCGGCCTTGTCGTGGGCCTTGTCAGGGACATCGGCCTTGGGCGGATCATCAGCGGCCGAGACGGCGCTCGCCATCAGCCCGAACGACAGCGCCACGGCGGCCACGGCCGCGATCATCACTTTACGCATGCAGGAATCTCCCGATCCGGCCAGGATGGCGCAGACCGGCGCATCTCGCCAAGCTAAACCGGAGGCGGCATCGCAAGCCGGGCGTCCCGCGTCCTCTCCCCGGAGCGCAGCGACAGAGGGAGAGGGTTGGGAGAGGGCGGCTCGGCGGTCGGATCAGGCGCGAGCGGCGAGGCAAGGTCCAGGGGTCTTTGAGCCGGCCGGAGCAAATCCCTTACGGCAGAGCCGCCCTCTCCCAACCCTCTCCCTCTACGCTTCGCGTGGGGAGAGGACGCGACTGACGTCGTTCTGGCTCCTTCACCGCCGGCGCGGCGGCACGACGTCGGCGAAGATTTCGAAGCTTTTCCACTTTGGCTCCAAGGGCGGCGCATCGGGTTCCGGCAGATAGGCCGACGGCGCGACCTGTTGCAGGTTGGGCAGATAGCGCGGGCAGTTGGGGAAGATGTCGACCGGCGTCACCTTGACCAGCAACTGGGCGCCGGGGATCTGCGCCATCGCCGGGTCGTCGCCCACCACCTCGGCGCGCCCGTTCACGCGCAAACGCTTGGGCGCCTCGCCGAACGCCAGGAACAGCAGGCCGACGCTGGGGTTCACACCGAGGTTGCCCAGGCTCTTGAACATGCCGTTGCCGTCGTAGTCGGGAAACACCAGCAGGTCCGGCGCGACCACCCGGGCGAACCCCGCCGGCCCGCCCTTGAACGAACAGTCGGGTCGCCCCTCCGCGTCGGCCGTGGCCAGAAAGAAGAACCCGAGGCTGCCGATGAAGGCTGCGTCATCATCGTTGAACCGGTCGCGGCGAAGCCGCTCCTCAAGCCGGTCGGCCAAGCCGCGACTGCCGAAGGCGTCCTGCAGTTGGCGATTGCCCTGATGATACATCGCGGTCTCCCGAGCTTGTTTGGCAAGCGGCCAGTGGAAGGCTAGAGGAAGCTCCCCTTCTCTTCAGGCGTCCAGACCCTTGCGACTTCCCCAGGCCCGGCTCGATCAGGTGCTCGACCGCTTCCGCCAGATCGAGGCGCGGATGGGCGCGGCCAGCGACGGCGGCGAGATCGTCCGGCTGTCCAAGGAGCACGCCGAGCTGAAGCCGGTGGTCGATGCGGTCGAGGCGGTGCAGCGCGCCCGCGCCGAGGCGCCGGACCTGGAGGAGATGCTGGAGGCCGGCGACCCCGACATGGCCGCCATGGCGCGTGACGAACTGGAGGCGCTGAAGCTGCGGCTGCCGGTCCTGGAACGAGACGTGGCCCTGTTGCTGGCGCCCAAGGATCGCGACGAGAACGCCTCGGCGATGCTGGAGGTCCGCGCCGGCACCGGCGGCGACGAAGCCGCGCTGTTCGCCGGCGACCTGTTTCGCATGTACCAGCGCTACGCGACCCTGCGCGGCTGGCGGGTGGAGATCGACAGCCTGTCCGAGGGCGACGCCGGAGGTTTCAAGGAAATCATCGCCGCGGTCACCGGGGACGGGGTGTTCGGCCGGCTGAAGTTTGAGAGCGGCGTCCACCGGGTGCAGCGGGTCCCGGCCACCGAGGCGCAAGGCCGCATCCACACCTCCGCCGCCACTGTCGCTGTGCTGCCGGAACCGGACGAGGTGGAGATCGACATCAAGGACGGCGACATCCGCATCGACACCTACCGCTCCTCGGGCGCCGGCGGCCAGCACGTCAACAAGACCGACTCGGCGGTGCGCATCACCCACCTGCCCACCGGCATCGTGGTGACCTCGTCGGAGAAATCGCAGCATCAGAACCGGGCGCGGGCGATGAAGGCGTTGAAGGTCAAGCTCTACGACCGCCAGCGCGAGGCCCTTGATGCAGCCCGCTCAGACGCGCGCAAGTCGCAGGTCGGGTCGGGCGACCGCTCCGAGCGCATCCGCACCTACAATTTTCCGCAAGGCCGGGTGACCGACCACCGGATCAACCTGACGCTCTACAACCTGCCGAAGGTCCTCGAGGGCGAGGCGCTCGACGATGTGATCAATCCGCTGATCGCCGAGGATCAGGCGGCGCGGCTGTCGGCGCTGGAAGACGAGTTCGGCTGAACCGGCCTACGCCTCCCGCCATGGATCACGACGGGAGGCGCTGCGGCCTTAGCGGGCGATCAGGCGGCGGGGGCGAGCCGTCGCGTCCGCCGCCGCAGAGCGCCGCCGGCCAGGCCGACGCCGGCCAGCATCATCGCCCAGGTCGCCGGTTCCGGCACGCTGGCCAGGTTCGCGTTCTCCGGCGAGAAGTCGGAGATCTGGGAATTCTTGCCCGTTCCATTGCGGGGCCACAGGTTGAACCCGTAGTTTTTCGGCGCGAACCCCGTCGACGGCAGGAATGACAGGGGCACAATGACGCTGAACCGGTCGCCGGCGATGGTCGCCAGCAGGGCGTGGCCGCTCACCGCACCGACGCCGGTTTTGCGGATCACGATGGCCTGGTTGAAGATCACATTGCCCTCGCCGATCGAGGCGAAGGGGCGGATCAAGCCGGTGCCGGTATTGACGCCGATCACATAGAGCCCGGCCTTGCTGGGATCGATGGCGCCGGCCAGCCTGGCGCTGAGGTGGAAAGCGGCGCCGACCGGATCGTAGTCCACCGAGAACAGGGTGACGTCGAGATCGGCGTCGTGGGCTCCGACGAAGCTCGGCAGGAAGTCGCCGACCGGATCGACCACCGTGCTGGCGCGCGCGGCGCCGAAGCTCAGCATCGCGATCGCGCTGGCGGCCAGAAGAATTCTACGCATTTCGGGGCTCCTCGAAGTTTGAACAGGGACGACTGGCCGCGCCGCGAAGGGGGCGCTGAACAGTGGATGCCTGCGGATGGGAGAAAGGTTCACTTCGACCAAGCTCGAATGCGGACTATCCTTGCGCGCGCTCGGGGCGAACGCCCGGCTTTGAACCTTTTTCCTCCGGGCCGGGATTAACCGACAGGCGCAAGGCGGGACAATGCTGCAGGGGGAGGGCCAGATCGACGCGGAGCCAAGCGCTGCGGCGCCGCTCGCGGTGACGGACGAAGCGCGCCTGCTGGCCAGGATCGGCGACGGGGATCTGCGCGCCTTCGAGGCGCTCTACCGCGCCTATCACCCGCGTCTGACCCGGTT
>JANXXA010000395.1 GCA_025350885.1 Phenylobacterium sp. | reverse complement strand
CCCTGACCTTCGGCGCGCCGGCCCAGGCCACCGACGTCAAGGCCGCCGACGTAAAGGCGCCGGCCACGCCGTGCTTCCAGACCCGCGACATCCGCAACCATACCGTCGGCGACCCGCGGACGCTCTATTTCGATGTTGCCGGACGCGCTGTCTATCGCGTGAGCATGAGCAACAACTGCCTGGCCGCATCGTCCTCGTCCGACCCGATCGTGCTGCGCAATTTCGGAGGCTCGAGCCAGATCTGCCGGCCGCTCGACCTGGATCTCAGCGCCGGGCCGTCGGGAATGTCGCGCTGCATCGTTTCGGAAATCGCCAGACTGACGCCGCTGGAAGTCGCCGCCCTGCCGAAGAAGGTCCGGCCCTGACCTCGCTCCGCCTTTGAATTTGCGCTAGGCGGGGAGCCATGCATCTCGCCCGCTTCAATCCCGTCCGTTTCGCCCACCTGCCGACCCCGCTCGAGCCGCTGCCTCGGCTGACCGAGGTCTTGATGACGCCGGGCGGCGGCGGACCCGCGCTGTGGGTCAAACGCGACGACTGCACCGGCCTGGCTGGCGGCGGCAACAAGACGCGCAAGCTGGAGTACCTGCTGGGTGAGGCGCTGGCCAACGACGCCGACACCCTACTGACCCAAGGCGCGGTGCAGTCCAATCATGTGCGCCAGACGGTGGCCGCCGCGGTGCGATTTGGCCTCAGCTGCGAGGTGATCCTGGAGGCGCGGACAGGATCGCAGGCCATCGACTACACCCGCTCCGGCAATGTGCTGCTCGACGAGCTGATGGGCGCGAAGATCCGCCATGTCCCGGCCGGGACCGACATGACCCTGGCCTTGGCGCAGGTGGCCGCCGAGGTCGCCGCGTCGGGTCGCAGGCCCTATGTGATCCCCGGCGGCGGATCGAACGCCATCGGAGCCTTGGGCTATGCCGAATGCGCCATGGAGCTGGTCGCCCAGGCCAACGACATGGGCCTGGAAATCGACCGCATCGTCACCGCCACCGGCAGCGCCGGCACCCAGGCCGGTCTGGTCGCGGGGCTGGCGGTGATGGGGGCCGACATTCCCGTGCTGGGCATCGGCGTCCGCGCGCCCAGGGATGTTCAGGAAGCCAATGTCTTCCGGCTCGCGGTGGAGACCGCCACCCTGCTGGGGCATGCGGATCGGGTGACGCGCGATCTGGTGGTGGCCGACTGCGACTATGTCGGCGCGGGCTATGGGATCATCGATGACGCGGTGATCGCGGCGCTGAAGCTAGCGGCGCGCACCGACGCGCTGCTGCTGGACCCGGTCTATACCGGCAAGGCGATGAAGGGGCTGATCGCGCTCTCCCGCGAAGGCCGGTTCGACGGCGAGACGGTGGTGTTCCTGCACACCGGCGGCGCACAGGGCCTGTTCGCCTATCAGTCGGTGATGGAGGGCCACCTCCAGTGAGCGAGCCCGCCGCGACCTCGCTGGTGCTGGGCGTGCTGGGCGGCATGGGGCCGGCCGCGACGCTGGATTTCCTGACCAAGTTGCAGGCCTTCACTCCGGCGCGGTCCGACCAGGACCACATCCGCGTGATCGTCGATATCAACCCCAAGGTTCCCGACCGCAACGTCCCCGGCACGGAAGCCGGCGTGGTGCTGGCGGAGATGGCCGGCGGGCTCGCGGGGGCCGGGGCCGAGGTGCTGGCCATCGCCTGCAACACCGCCCACGCCCATGCCGGCCTGATCCAGCGCGCCTGCGGTCTGCCGTTACTCGACATGATCGAGACCGGCGCCAAGGCCGCCCGCGACACCGGCGCCCGGCGCGTCGGCGTGCTGGCCACCCGGGGCGGCTTGCGGCTCTATCGTGAATACCTCGCCGCCCAGGCCATGGGGCTGGTCACCCTGGATGCCGAGCGGCAGGAAGAATTCATGGCGACGATCTACAAGATCAAAGCCGGCGACACCGGCGAGGCGGTGCGCCGCGAGATGGCCGGCTATGCCGCGGACCTGGCGGCGGCGGGGGCGGAAACCGTGATCGCCGGCTGCACCGAGGCCCCGCTGGCGCTGCGCGCCTCGGACCTGCGCGCGCCGTTCATCGACCCCGGTGAGCTGTTGGCGCGGCGCTGCGTGGCGGTCTGCCTGGGACGCGAGCCCCTGCCGGCCATGGCGGGGGGTTAGCCGCCGCCGGCGAGCTTGCGCGGATCGGCCTTCGCGGCGGGCGCCAGGCGCATGACTTCGGTCTGGTATTTCTCATCCTCCCCCGCCGCCAGCAACGGCGCGGCGTCGGCGGCCGCCTGGATCAACGGCTCGACCCACTTCAGGTCCGCCTTGTGGAAGTCGGAAAGCACATGGCCCTGGACCAGCTCCTTGTCGCCCGGATGGCCGGTTCCCAGCCGCGCGCGGCGGAAGTAGGGACCTACCTGGGAAACGATCGAGCGGACGCCGTTGTTGCCCGCCGCCCCGCCGCCGGCCTTCATCCGGAAGCGCCCGGGCGCGAGATCGATCTCGTCATAGAAGACCACCAGGTCGGCCGGGTCGATCTTGAAGAACTTGAGCGCCTCGCCGACCGCGCGACCGGCCTCGTTGTAGAAGGTCTGCGGCTTGAGGATCAGCACCTTGACCGGCTCGCCGGCCGGTGTGGGGATCGCGCCCTCGCTGACGAAGCCGCGGAACCGGGCGCGGAAGGGGTTGAAATCCCACCGGCGCGCGATCTCGTCCACCGCCATGAAGCCGATGTTGTGGCGGTTCCTGGCATAGGTCTGGCCCGGGTTGCCCAGGCCGGCGATCAGCAGCATTGGCCCCCCGAGAGAAACCCGGGACGCGAGGACTAGGCCTCGCCGCCCTCTTCAGCAGCGGCAGCGGCTTCGGTCGCGGCGACTTCGCTGGTCGCGGCGTCGGCGGCGTCGTCCGCGTCGGCTTGCGAGGAGGCGCCGGAGATCGTCGCCACCACCGTCTCGACGGGAATCGCGGCGGTCACATTGGCCGGCAGCTTCAGGTCGGAGACGCGGATCGAGGCGCCGATGTCCAGGCCGGTCAGATCGACCACCAGTTCTTCCGGGATCTGGTCGGCGAAGCAGGAGACCTGCACGTCGTGGAACACCACGTTGAGCGTGCCGCCGCGCTTGATGCCGGGCGCCTCGTCGTGGTGGCTGAAATGCAAGGGCACATTGATCTTGATCTGCTGGTGCGCATCGACCCGGTAGAGGTCAAAGTGCCAGGGCGTATCGGTGACCGGGTGCATGTCGACCGCCTTGGCGATCACCGGCTGGGTCTCGGCCCCGTACTTCAGGGTCACCAGGTGGCCCAGCAGCTTGCCGGTGTAGAGCGCCTTGCGGAACTCGTTCATCTTGACCGAGATGGCCACGGGATCCTTGTCGCCGCCGTAGAGCACGCCGGGCACCAGGCCCGCGCGACGGGCGACCCGCGCGCCGCCAGTGCCGGTCCGCTCGCGGACTTCAACGTTCAATACGATCTCGGCCATGGCCTTGCCTCAAAACGAAACCGCCGCGCGAAGGGTGCGCGGCGACGCAAATACCGGCCGGGTCAGGCCGAAAGGTGCGCGTAGATACACAAAAGCCCCGGCCAGCGCAACGGGCAGACGGCTTATATCCTTAGCGCTTTTTCGAGCGTGAGCGAGCCGACTTCGGGGCCGGCGGCGGGGTCAGGGCGGCGGCCTGCGCCACGGCCAGCGCCTTGGCGTCGAGGGCATCGATCACGCCCGCCCCCTTCATCAGGCAACGGCCGGTGTCCATCAGGATGTGCTGGCCGACGCAGAACACGTCCTCATAGTGCGGCTTGGCCACCGCCAGGCACTGGTAGAGATTGAGCTTGGACATGTTCAGGCACTGGGCGGAGTTGACCTCGCTAAGTATCGGCATCACCTGCGCCAGGCTGGCGTCGTCGGCGTAGCCAAGCGCGGCCAAGGCGGCCACCGCCAGACTGCGAATCACCACCGGCGGATAGGGCGGGCTGAGAGCCTGAGCGGCCTGGCCGAACGGCGCGCCACCGGTCACCGCGCGCTGCAACCGGGCGGTCTCGGCCAGCTCGCCAAGCGTGGCGGTTGCCGACAGCTGCTTGGCCAGTGCCAGCCGGGTCTCGCGATCCTGGACGTCGGCCTTCGACCAGGCGGCGTGCTGGACATCATAGGCCGCCTGCTTCACCGATCGGCCGGTGTCGAGCAGCCGCTGGCCGTCGTCGGCAAGCGCGGCCACCACCCGACCGGCCGCCCCCGCGGACCCGGAGAACCCCACGGCGTAGGCCGGATCTTTCATGATCTCATAGGCAATGGTGCGGCGTTGATCCGGATCGGAGACGAACTTGCGGACGCCGGCGACAAAGGCCGCGTCCTGCAGAGCGGCCACCGCGCCGTAGGCAATGGCGCCGCGCAACAGCTGTTTGGGTTCATAGGCCGAGCCGGTGCGGACCGCCTGCGCCACGCCGCCGCCGTCGGCGAAGGCCGGCGAGATGCCGCTGGCTTGGATCACGTAGGCCCGATAGGCGCTGGCCTGCTCGACCACCTGCGGCGACAGGCTGACCGGCGGGATCACCGCGGCGACGGGCGGCGGCGGCGGCGGGACCTGCGGGGCCGGGCCGGCGCAGGCGGCGACCAGTGCGGCCAGGGCAAGGGCCGCCAGACGACCGGGATGGCGCAAGGGATGGCGGAGGAACGTGGCGCAGGTCATCGGAAGGCTTTCTCCCCGGACGCCCCAAACAATCTGGGCGTCACTCTAGCGTTCGTCCCCCGACAGCAATGTGGGGTCGCACGGTAAACGGTTTCTGAGCAAGCTTCACCGGGCGATGTCACGACCTCAATCGAACAGTTTGGACACCGACTCCTCATTGGCGATGCGGCGGATCGCCTCGCCGATCAGCCGGTCACAGCTGACATAGCGAATCTTGCCGCCGTCGCCGGCGCGGTCGGGCGGCGAAATTGAATCGGTCATCACCAGTTCCTTCAGGATCGAGGCGTTCACCCGCTCGACGGCCGCGCCAGACAACACGCCGTGCGTCACATAGGCCGAGACCTCCAACGCGCCGTTGTCGACCAGGGCCTGGGCGGCGTTGGTCAGCGTCCCGCCGCCGTCGATCATGTCGTCGAACAGGATGCAGCGGCGGCCCGACACGTCGCCGATGATGTTGGCGACCTCGCTCTTGCCCGGGCCGGTGCGACGTTTGTCGACGATCGAAAGCTCGGCCTTGAGCCGCGTGGCCAGGGCCAGGGCGCGCACCACGCCGCCCACGTCCGGCGAGACGATCATCAGCTCGGAGGTTTTGGCGTGGTGGGCCTTGATGTCGGCGGCCAGGATCGGCGCCGACAGCAGGTTGTCCGTGGGGATGTCGAAGAAGCCCTGGATCTGGCCGGAGTGCAGATCCATGGTCAGCACCCGGTCGGCGCCGGCGCGGGTGATCAGGTTAGCCACCAGCTTGGCCGAGATCGGCGTGCGGCCGCCGGTCTTGCGATCCTGCCGGGCATAGCCGAAATAGGGCATCACCGCGGTGATCCGCCGGGCCGACGCCCGCTTCAGCGCGTCGATGCAGATCAACAGCTCCATCAGGTTGTCGTTGGCCGGATAGCTGGTGGACTGGATCACGAAGACGTCCTCGCCGCGGACATTCTCGTCGATGGTCACCCAGACCTCGTTGTCGGCGAACCGTTTCACCTGAGCCTTGGTTAGCGGCAGGTCGAGGTGCGCCGCGACGGCTTCCGCCAGCGTTCGATTGGAGTTGCCGGCCAGCAGCTTCATCGGGGCCCCACAGAAGGTCAGCTATGGCCGGGGCTTGTAGCAGGCGCGCGGGTGCGGGCAAGGCGTGACGCTACGGCGCCAGCATGATCGCCGAGAGCAGCCTGCCATAGTCGCGCTCGCCTTGTTTGAAGGCGCGCCGGTTGGAGAAGAAACGGTCAGGCTCAGCGCAGGTGTCATGGCCAATCCACTCGTGGGTTTCGACGCCGGCGGCGGCGAGCCGGCCCAGCACGAAACCGGGCAGGTCGAACAGCCGCTTGTCCGGAGCGGCGCCGGCCGCGAAGAACCGGCCGTGGTCCGGATCGACGGCGACGAACCGCTCGAGGAACTCCAGGCCGACCTCGTAGGACCGAGGCCCGATGCAGGGTCCGACAGCGGCGCGCAGGCGTTCACGCGAGGCGCCCAGGCCTTCCATACGGGCGACTGTCGCCTCGACGACGCCGGTCAGCGCGCCCTTCCAGCCGGCGTGGGCGGCGGCGGCGACGCGGGCCTGCGCATCCACCAGCAGGATGGGCGCGCAATCGGCGGCCAGCGCCCCGCAGACGACGCCCGGCGTGGCGCTGACCACGGCGTCGGCCTGGGGCGGGTCGTCCGGCCATGCGCCCTGGGCGGTCACCGCCAGCGCCGAATGGACCTGATAGGCGGTGACCAGACCCTCGGCCCCGAAGTGGGCGGCGCAACGACGGCGGTTCTCGATCACCGCGCGCGGATCATCGGCCGAGCCCAGGCCGACGTTGAGGCTTTCATAGTCTCCCTCGGAGACCCCGCCGGCACGCGTGAAAAAGGCGTGGCGCACGCCGGATGCGTCGAGCAGCGGCGAGGTCAGGATCGGAAGCGTCACGCCCAGTCATCCATGGCTTCGTCCTCGAAGGCGGGCGGCGTCCAGTCGGGCGAATGGATCGCGCAGGCCTTGAACAGCTCGCCCATCTCATCGGCGCTGAGCAATCGGTTGAGTTGGCGACCGAGGGGCCCGGTGCGGCCGGGCCGGGCGCGGACCAGCGCTTCGGCCCGCTCGCCGATGCCGAGCCTGGCCAGGAAGTCCGCCTGCGTCAGGATCGCGGTCTTAGCCCCCTGTTCCCGCGCGGCCGCCATCACCGCGGGGAAGTCGGCGTGGACGGTGAGGTCGGCCTCGCCGGGGGTCGCCAGAGGATCGACCTTCTGGTGGCGGCTCAGCGCTTGCAGGGTGTCACCGAAGCCGGGCTCGGCGCGGCCGTAGTCAATCAGCAGCGCCGCGCCGCCGTCGCGGGCGACGCGGGCGCCCAGAGCGGCCCCCAGCGCGGCCTGGGCGGCGGACTGCTCATAGACCTGGCCGGGCGCGGCGTCGGGCAGCAGCCCGCCCGCGGGCGTCGCGGCGAGCCCGAAGGCCAGGGTCCCGGTGGCCCGGTCGCGTCCCACCACCTGCTCGGCCCAGCCGATGGGGGTGCGCACGAACTGCCGCGCCGGCAAACAGTCCAGGAGCTCGTTGGCGATAAGAATCATCGGCGCGCCGTCCGGAACCCCGTCCAGGCTGGCGGTCCACCGCAGGTCCTCGCCCAGCCGCTTGCGCTGCCTGGCCTTGAGCGGCTCGGAGACCTCGACCAGCCAGATGTCGGCCGCCTCCCGCAGGCCCGGCGCATGGCGCACGGTGCGCAAGACATCTTCCATCAGGGTCCCGTCGCCCGGGCCCATCTCCACCAGGCGCAGCGGATCGGGGCGGCCCATCAGCTCCCAGGACGAGGCGATCCACACCCCGACCAGCTCGCCGAACATCTGGCTGATCAGCGGTGCGGTGACGAAGTCGCCGGCCTCGCCCAGCGCCGGCCGCGTGGCGTAATAGCCGAAGTCGGGATCGTGCAGGCACTGGGTCATATACTGGGCGACATCCATCGGGCCGCCGGCGGCGATCTGGGCGACCAGCCGTTCAAGCAGACTCATCTGGGCCTTGACCGATCGCCGGCAGGGGCGCGCGCATCCCGCGCCAGATCAGGTAGAGCCCGGCGAGCAGCATCGGCGTCGACAGCATCATCCCCATGGTCAGCCCCAGCGGGAAGTGCGGCATATAGCTGTCCGGCTCGCGGACGTTTTCCAGGCCGATGCGGATCAGGCCATAGCCGGTCAGGAACATTCCCATGACCACGCCGGGCCGGTTGAGAAGCTTCCTGCCGTGGGTCGCCCAGCGCAGCACGGCGAACAGCACCAGCCCCTCCAGCGCCGCCTCATAGAGCTGGCTGGGATGGCGCGGCAGCGGGCCAGCATCCGGGAACACCATGCCCCAGGGAACGTGGGTCGGCCGGCCCCAGAGTTCGCCGTTGATGAAGTTGGCGATCCTGACCAGCAAGCCGCCGATCGGCTCGGCCGCGACGATCACATCGCCCAGGCTCAAGGGGTTGATCCCGTGACGCCGGGCAAACAGGAATCCGGCGATCAGCACGCCCAGAGCCCCGCCGTGGAAGCTCATCCCGCCATGCCAGGTCTTGAAGATCTCCAAGGGGTCGGTCCAGATCATCTCCGGCGTATAGAAGAGCACATGGCCCAGCCGCCCGCCGACGATCACCCCTAGCGTCAGCCACAGGATCAGGTCGTCGATCTGCGGCGCGGTGGCCGGCGGCGCCCGGTGACTCCAGAGCCTGGGGTTGCCGACGATGGCGGCGACGTAGCGCCAGCCCAGCAGAATGGTCGCCACATAGGCCAGCGCGTACCAGCGGATCGCAAAGGGGCCGATTTGCACCAGCACGGGATCGATATGCGGAAATGGCACGGGCTGGACGGTCCCTTGAATGAAGGCTGCCAGTCGCTTTAGACGAGAAGACCTTCGCATTCGAGCCTTGCGCGCCATATAGAGGGCTTGGCGGAGCCTGAAATCCGCCGTTCAGAGCCGGACATGCAGACCCAGAACCCTTTTCTTGATGAGATGGCCAAGCTGACCACCGCGGCGATGGGCCTGGCCCAGGCCGCCGGCGAGGAGGCCAAGGCCGCCTTCCGCGCCCAGGCCGACCGCCTGGCCGCCGAGTTCGACCTGATCCGCCGCGACGATTTTGAGGCGCTGAAGGCCGAGGTCGCCGGGCTCAGGGCCGAAATCGAAGGCCTGAAGGCCGCCAAGGGGCCCTCCGCCAAGCCAAAGACGGGCGCCGGGGTCTGAATTTGCGCCACCACACGCGAATGTGGCTCACCCGCGGCGCGAACCGGGTGACGCTGCGGTCGCGAACCAGACTAATTTCAATCTCGCAGGCGATTCGGGGGTGGCCGTCTGCTCCCCGCCCGCTGCGAAGGGACCTTGGGTCAAATGGACACCATACCGTCTGACGACACCGTCCAGATCGGCTCCGATCCACTCGACGTTGTGGAGCATGTGCTGGCCGCGGAGAACCTGCCGTTCGACCGCACCGAGGATGGCGACCTGGCCTTCTCCCTGGCCGGTGACTGGAAGGATTATGAGCTGTGGTTCGCTTGGCGGCCCGAGGGTGACTGCCTGCAGCTGTGCCTGTCCATGGACCTGACCGTCACCGCCGACCAGCGGATCGCCGCCCAGGAGCTGATCGCCCAGGTCAATCCGCGCGTCTGGCTGGGGCACTTCGAGCTGTGGGACGACGGCGAGGTGATCTTCCGCCACGGCATGGCGCTGATGACCGGCGAACAGCCGAGCCTGGCGCAGGCCGCCGCGATGATCGACGTCGCCGTCGAGGGCGCCGACCGCTTCTATCCGGCCTTCGATTTCCTGACCAAAGGTGGCAAGTCCCCGGCCGAAGCGGTCGCGGCCTGCATGTTCGAGACCGTCGGCGAGGCTTAGGGATCGGGTTGGGCGGGGGCGTCGCAGGTCCATTG
>JANXXA010000352.1 GCA_025350885.1 Phenylobacterium sp. | reverse complement strand
TGTCGCGGTCGGCATGGCTGTAGGAGAGGAAGACGTCGGGGGTGGTCATGTATTTCTATGTTTGGCGATGGACGGCAACGAACGCAAACCCGATCAGAACCCGTTGTTCTGAAGATCCATGATCCGCACCGCCATGCTGCGTTCGGGGTCAAAGGGCAGGTTCTCGAAGCCGAACTTGGCGTAGAGGGCGCGGACGCTGTCGTCGAGCGGGTGGGTGAGCACGCAGAAGCAGCCGATATCCCGCGCCGCGCGCACCGCCGTGGTCAACGCAAACAACATCAGCGAGGCCGCAACGCCGCGCCCCTGATAGCGCAGATCGACGGCAAGCTGCCCAAGCAGCAGCGCTGGGACCGGATCGGGCCGGTTTCGCTGGCTGCTCTTGGCCAGGTGCGCGCGTTCGATGCTGGCGGCGGAGAGACTGACATGGCCCGCAATCGCGCCGCTCTCGGCGTCACAGATGACGCTGACGCGCGACACATCGCTTAGCTGGTTGCGCCACGCATTGCGCCGGAACCAGCCATTGAGCGATTCCCGCCCGCAATCGAAGCTCTGCCGATCGTCCGCAGCGGTGAGCGGGCGCGGCGACGTCAGTCCTGCCATACGGGCTTGCGCGCGGCGAGGTCCCGGAGCGCGGGAACGTCCCTGGCGGGGGCATCAACCCACGCCTCGAACCGCGCCCAGTCGCTCGCCGGTATGGTCACCTGTCTGCGATCCAGCATCTCGGCCTCGGCCGCCTCGATGGCCTTGCGCCGGACGAATTCACTCAGCGTGGTGCGAGCCAGGGCGGCGGCAGACTCAAGCATCGACCGTTCAGCGGGGCTGACGCGGACGCTCAGGATTGCGGGGACTGCGGTGGGCGGCATGCCGTAAACTCAGGTTTGCGGTATGACAATAGCATACAAATCTCGATCTCAGCACCCGATTTATGTTCTCCCCGCCATCGCCAAACCCGTGCGCAGCAGTTCGTGACGCCTTGCCTTGCGCCGCCAGCCGGGCGAGCGTTGCGGCATTGGAAAAGAATACATTTGGAGGATCCGCAGCATGGTTGGCCCCCGCATCAATCCCGACGGCCCGCTGAAGGGCAGGAATGCGCTGATCACCGGCGCCAGTCGCGGCATCGGCGAGGCCATCGCAGCGCGCCTGGCCATGGAGGGCGCCAACGTCGTGGTCTCCGCCCGCACCGCCGAGGCCGGCGAGAGCCGCCTGTCGGGCACCTTGCACGAGACCGTCGACCGGATCGTCCGCGCCGGCGGCCAGGCGACCTTCATCAAGGCCGACCTTGCCCAGGCCCTCGAACGCGAACGACTGGTGGAGGAAGCCCAGGCCGCCTATGGCCCCATCGACATCCTGGTGAACAACGCCGCCATCACCTATTTCATCCCCGTCGCCGACTTCCCGGAGAAGCGCTTCAAGCTGATGATGGAGGTGCAGGTCTATGCGCCGTTCCACCTTTGCCAGCTGGTCCTGCCGTCGATGCGCGAGCGCAAACAGGGCTGGATCGTCAACATCTCCTCCGGCGCGGGTCTGCATCCCAAACAGCCCTACAGCGGGCGCATGGGCGGCGCGGTCTACGGCATGTGCAAGGCCGCGCTCGAGCGCTTCACCACCGGCCTGGCGTCGGAGGTCCATGGCGACGGCATCGCGGTCAACGTGGTCTCTCCGGGCTTGGTCGATACCCCCGGCGTCGCCGTCCACGGCCTGATCACCGAGGCCACCAGGGATCGCGTCCAGCCGATCAAATATATCGCCGAAGCGGTCTATCGCCTGGCCTCGGGAGACCCCAAGGTGCTGACCGGGACCATCGCCTACGCCGAACCGTTCCTCAAGGAACAGGGCGTCGAACCCCTGGAGCTGATCTGACCCCATGATCGAACAGACCGTCGAGATCGCCACCCGGGACGGGGCGACCACCACCTTCATCGTCCATCCGGAACGGGACGGCCCGCATCCCGTCGTGCTGTTCTTCATGGATGCGCCGGCGATCCGCGAGGAGCTGCGCGACATGGCCCGGCGGATTGCCGCGGTCGGCTACTATGTGATGCTGCC
>JANXXA010000281.1 GCA_025350885.1 Phenylobacterium sp. | reverse complement strand
TGGGCGACGACAGGCCCCGGAGCGCCAGGATGAACAGGACGCCGGAGACCAGATAGAGGACGGCCGCGAGGTTGGCGTTCACTTGCCGCCGTCCTTCTTGCCCGGCGCCGGAACCTTCTTCTTGTACATCGCCAGCATCCGCCGCACGACCAGGAAGCCGCCGAAGATGTTGACCGAGGCAAAGGCCGTGGCGACCGCGCCGGCGCCTTTGGAGATCATGACGTTGCGGGTGAGTTCGCCGCCCGGCGCATGGGCGGCAACGGCCAGCAGCGCGCCGACGATGATCACCGAGGAAATGGCGTTGGTCACCGCCATCAAGGGCGTATGCAGCGCCGGCGTGACGCTCCACACCACATAGTAGCCGACGAAGATCGCCAGCACGAAAATCGCCAGCCGGAACACGGTGGGATCGACGGCGTCCATCGCTACTTCTCTCCCCCGGTGGTTTGGATCGCCAAGTCCGTCACCCCCTCAGCCTCTCATGCACAACAGCGCCGGCCTTGGTCACCAGGGCCGCCTTCAGGATCTCGTCTTCGTAGTCGGGGACGAACGCGCCCGCCTTGTCGAGGAACAGGCTGGCGAAGGCCATCAGGTTTCGCGCGTAGAGCGCCGAGGCGTCCGCCGCGATCCGGCCGGGCAGGTTGGCGACGCCCAGGATCTTCACCCCGTTTTTGGTGACAGCCACTTCGCCGAGCTTCGCGCCCTCGACATTGCCGCCCTGTTCGATGGCCAGGTCCACCAGCACCGAGCCCGGCTTCATCGAAGCGACCTGGGCGGCGGAGACCAGTTTCGGCGCCGGCCGGCCTGGGATCAGGGCGGTGGTGATCACCATGTCCTGCTTGGCGATGTGGGTGGAGACCAGCTCGGCCTGTTTGGCCTGGTATTCGGCGCTCATTTCCTTGGCGTAGCCGCCGGCCGTCTGGGCGTTCTTGAACTCCTCATCCTCGACGGCGAGGAATTTGGCGCCCAGGCTTTCCACCTGCTCCTTGGTGGCGGGGCGGACATCGGTGGCGGTGACCACCGCACCCAGCCGGCGCGCCGTGGCGATGGCCTGCAGGCCCGCGACGCCGACCCCCATGACGAACACCTTGGCCGCGGCGATGGTGCCGGCCGCGGTCATCATCATCGGCATCGCCCGGCCATAGGCCTCGGCGCCCTCGATCACCGCGCGATAGCCGGCGAGATTGGCCTGGGAGGACAGGACGTCCATCACCTGGGCCCGGGTGATCCGCGGCACGAACTCCATGGCGAACGCGGTGGCGCCAGCCTTGGCCAAGCCTTCCAGCGCGGCCTTCTCCTGATAGGGATTGAGGGTGGCGACCACCAGGGTCCCAGGCTTGATCGCGGCGATTTCCTCAGCCTCGGGGGCGCGCACCTTGAACAGGATGTCGGCCTGGGCGAGCGCGGCCTTGGCGGTCTTGGCCAGGGTCGCCCCGGCGGCCTGATAGTCGGCGTCGGGATAGGAGGCCGCGGCGCCGGCGCCGGCCTCGACCACCACCTGGAATCCCGAGGCGATCAGCTTCTTCACCGTTTCGGGGACCGTGGCGACACGGGTCTCACCGACGCGGCGTTCCCTGGTGACGGCGATTACAGCCATGGTCGACGGATTCCTAAGACGCGACGCCGCACCCTAGGTGCGCGTCGGGATGTGGTCCAGACAATGGCCGAATGCGAGAGCGGTAGGTTAGTGTCCGCCGCCGCCGCGCAGCAGCAAAGTTCCCAGCACAGCCACCACAGCGCCGCTGATCAGGGCCGCGAGGAAGCCCGCCTGGGTGCAGAACCAGACCACCAGCAGCAGCAGGAAGGCCGCCAGCACCAGGGAGCCCCACTTGGTCAGGCCCATCACCAGATGAAAGGTCGATACCTGCTCGGCGATGTCCTGGTCGCCACGGTGGTAGTCGGATGCCGGACCGGCCATGAGACACTCTGTTGTTGCGAACAATCGGCGCGTTCAGCGGGTGCTACACGAGACCGGCGCCACGCTCAAGCGGCGCGCTGCGCCAGAACCCGGCGGCCATCGTGGCCGGTGACGGTCAGCGCGACGATGCCGCCGAGCATCGTTGCGCCCGAAAAGGCGATCTCGGTGAAGTCCTCGGCTCGGGCCAGGCCGCCCTGGCCAAGGTCGGGACGCTCCACAAGCCCCATCAGGGTGCGGCCGACCTGGCGGTCCAGGTGGCGGGCGAGCCCGGCCTGGCCGGCGGCGCGCAGGCGCGCGGCGCGAGCCTTGACCTCGGCGCGAGGCACCGCCGGCATCCGCGCGGCCGGCGTGCCCGGGCGCGGGCTGAACGGAAATACGTGCAGGAACGCCAGGCCCGCCTCGTCGACCATTGCCAGCGTGTTGGCGAACATCGCCTCGGTCTCGGTGGGGAAGCCGGCGATCAGGTCGGCGCCGAAGGCGGTGTCGGGGCGCACCGCGCGGACCGCCTCGATCAGTCGTAGCGCATCGGCGCGGCTGTGACGGCGCTTCATGCGCTTGAGGATCATGTCGTCGCCGGCCTGCAGTGACAGGTGCAGATAGGGCATCAGCCGGGGCTGTTCGGCGAGGCAGCGCATCAGGTCCGGATCGATCTCGGCCGCGTCGATCGACGACAGCCGCAGCCGCGGCAGGTCGGGGACCAGCTTGAGGATCCGCGCCACCAGCTGGCCCAGGGTCGGCGCTCCCGGCAGGTCGGCGCCCCAACTGGTCACGTCGACCCCGGTCAGCACCACCTCGCGATAGCCCTGGGCGGCCAGGCGCTGGACCTGCGCCACCACCTCGCCGGCCGCCGCCGAGCGCGAATTTCCCCGGCCGAACGGGATGATGCAGAAGGTGCAGCGGTGATCGCAGCCGTTCTGCACCTCAACATAGGCGCGCGCCCGGTCCTTCAATCCCCCCGTCAGGGTATGGGCGATCAGATGACCGGCGGTCTGGCGCACGCTCATGATGTCGTTGACCCGCACCCGGCCGAGCTCGGGGCCCGGGACGTAGGACCCCGCCGCGGTCTTCTCGGCGTTGCCCAGCACCAGATCGACTTCGGGCATGGCGGCGAAGGCGGCCGGGTCGATCTGCGCCGCGCAGCCGGTGACGATCACCTTCGCGCCCGGCCGTTCGCGGCGCGCCTTGCGGATCGCCTGACGCGCCTGGCGCACCGCCTCGCCGGTCACCGCGCAGGTGTTGAAGACGATGGCGTCGGACAGGCCATCGGCCGCAGCCTGCTTGCGGATGATCTCGCTCTCATAGGCGTTCAGCCGGCAGCCGAAGGTGACAATTTCGACGGCTGCGCCGGCGGAATTGTCATCCCGGAACGGCGCCTCGGCGACGTATCTGGGATCCAGTCCCCGGGGGTCCACATCGTCTCCTCCCCCCCTGGGGGAGGGGGACCGCGAAGCGGGGGAGGGGGCGCTCACGGCAGTTCGCCCGCGAAGTCCACGGCGGCGGGACCGGTCATGATCACATGATCGTCGTCGCGCCATTCGATCAGCAGCTCGCCGCCGTCCAGCACCAGGGTCGCCGTGTGGTCGGTCAGGCCCCGGCGGGCGGCGGCGACCAGGGCCGCGCAGGCGCCGGTGCCGCAGGCCTGGGTCAAGCCCGCGCCGCGTTCCCAGACGCGCAAGCCGATGCGGTCACGGGCCAGCACCTGGGCGAAGCCGACGTTGGCCCCTTGCGGGAACAGCGGGTGGCGCGCGATGACCGGACCGGCCTGGCGGATCGGGGCTGTGTCCAGGTCGCCCACGAAGAACACCACATGCGGATTGCCCATGGAGACGCAGGCCGGCGCCGTGCCCAGCTCCGGATGGTCGTAGAGCGAGACATCGAGCGTGGCGGTGTCGTGCGCCGCCGCCAGCGGAATATCCGTCCAGTCGAGGCCGGGCCTGCCCATGTCGACGCTGACCAGCCGCTCGCCGGCGCGGGTCGCTACCAGCAACCCGGCGGCGGTCTCGATCACCGCCTGGTCCTGGCCCGAGGCCTGCATCACCAGCCAGCCGACGCAGCGGGTCCCGTTGCCGCAGGCCGCGACCTCCTCGCCGTCGGCGTTCCAGAACCGCACGCGGGCGTCCACACCCTCGCCCGCCTCCCCGGCAAGGGGGGGCTCGATGACGATCAGCTGGTCACAGCCGATCCCGGTCGCCCGGTCGGCGATGGCGCGCACCTCTTCGGCGCTCGGCGCGAACGGCGCGCTGCGGGCCTCGACCACGACAAAGTCGTTGCCGAGCCCGTTCATCTTGAGGAACGGACGGCTCATGGCGGCGGACCTATAGGCCAAGATGGCCGCGATGGCACGCCGCGCGGCCGGCGCCCTTAGGGCTTGTGCACCGCCAGCGGCTCGAACGCAGTCTGGGCGCGGCGGATCCGGGCCTGCATGTCAGCGACAACGTCGGGGTGCAGGGCCGCCAGATTGTAAGCCTCGGAACTGTCAGCGCGCATGTCGAACAGCCCCTCGCCGCGCACCGCCGACAGCGGGAGCTCGCTGCTGCGATAGTAGCTCCGCGCCACGAACTTCCAGCGGTCGGTCCGGATCGCCGCCACCTTCTCGTTGTTGAAGAGGATCAGTTCATTGTGCGGGCTCTTCGCGCCCCTGGTCAGGACGCCGGTCAGGTCGCGGCCGTCGATCTCGGTCGTCGGCAGCAGCTTGTTGGTCATCGCCAGGATGGTGGGCAGGAGGTCGATGTTCATGGCGATCTCGGAGCTCACCCGGCCCGCCGGGATACGCCCCGGCGCCCAGGCGATGAACGGCACGCGATAGCCGCCGTCCCAGCCCTCGCCGCCCTTGCG
>JANXXA010000304.1 GCA_025350885.1 Phenylobacterium sp. | reverse complement strand
CGCTCGAAGCGCAGGAAGTTGTCCACCTCCGCCCCCCGCCAGCCATAGATCGACTGATCGTCATCGCCGACGCAGCATACGATCTGGCGCTTCTGGGCCAGCAGCCGCAGCCACAGGTACTGGGCGACATTGGTGTCCTGGTATTCGTCGACCAGCAGGTAGCGGAAGCGGTCATGGAACTCGGCCAGCACGTCAGGGCTCGAGGTGAAGATCGTCAGGTTGTGCAGCAGCAGATCGCCGAAATCGCAGGCGTTCAGCACCCGCAGCCGCTCCTGGTACATCCGGTAAAGCGCCTGGCCCTTGTTGTTGGCAAAGTGCGCGCTTTCGGCAGGCGGCACCTGGTCAGGACGCCAGCCGCGATTCTTCCACTGGTCGATCAGGCCGGCGAGCATCTTGGCCGGCCAGCGCTTGGCGTCGACGTTTTCGGCTTCCAGCACCTGCTTTAACAGTCGTTCGACATCGTCCTGATCGATAATGGTATAGTTCGATTTCAAACCAACGAGATCGGCGTGGCGCCTCAGGATCTGGGCCGCCACCGAGTGAAAGGTGCCCAGCCAGCGCAGGCCCTCGGCCTGCGGCCCGATGATGTGGGTGATCCGCTCGCGCATTTCGCGCGCCGCCTTGTTGGTGAAGGTGACCACCAGCAGTTCCCACGGCCGCGCCTTGCCGGACGCCAGGATATGCGCCAGCCGCGTGGTCAGCACCCGGGTCTTGCCGGTTCCCGCGCCGGCCAGCACCAGCACCGGCCCCTCCGTCGCCTCCACCGCCGCCCGCTGCTCGGGATTGAGGCCGTCGAGATAGCCCGCCGGCCGCGTGTCGGCACGGGCCAGGTCGCTGACCTTGGGCAGGGCATGGTCGGGAGTAAGGGGGATGGGGAAGTCAGACACAGGCATCGGAACATATGTAGCACGTGACGGGATGATTCCAGCGCGGGTGCGTCTGATCGATGCCAGAACCCGCATGACAGTTGTTTCCCGCGAGGGGAGATGCTTGCCTTGTGTTGTGCGGATATCTCTAGGAGGCGACGATGGAGCCGCGGCCCATTCACGACGAGATGGAACTCGACATCGCCAAGGTCGAGGTCGCCCGGCTGTGGGCGCCCGGCAGCGCCGATGAGGCCCGCCATCTTGAGGACTGGGCGATCCTGATCGAGGCCTATGAAGCCCGCGCGATCAATCCGCCCGAGAATCTCGACCCGGTTTCGGTGATCGCCGCGGAGATGCAGATGAACGGCCGCTCAAGGGCCGATCTGGCGGCCTTGCTTGGCCAGAACCGTGCGACCGAAATCCTGAACCGCACCCGTCCGCTGACCCTGCCATGATCCGGACGCTCAGCCGCGAATGGTCGATTCCGGCCCAACTGCTGATCGCGGAATACGCGACCGCCTGATTTTAAGACGTTGCCGGGTCCCGCGCGCGTCCAGCGAAACCCAGAGCCGCGACCCGGCAGGCCGAGGCCAGGGGCCGGCCAGCCCGCGCGTCGTCGATGCGGCCGAGCAGGCCGGCGAGGCTGACGCCGTCGGAGGCGGCCATGGCCTCCAGCACGGCCCAGAACTCCGGCTCCAGGGCAATCGACGTGGCGTGGCCCGACAGCTGGACAGAGCGTTTGCGCAAGGTGGGCATGGCCCGCTTGTCGGCCGTTTCGCTCCCCCGATCAAACCCGGCGATCAAACCCCTTGCATAAAGTTGACGGGGTCGTCATCTTTGTTGTCGAGACTTGGGAGTACTCCTTGTGACCCTGATCTACACCGCCGCCCGCCCGGCCTCCCGCGCCACCCGGCCGAAGCTGGACTGGCGACAGGCGCTGCGGTCGCTGAGCCGGCTGCTTGCCGACAAGGAGGACACCACCGCGGTCTTCGAGATCATGCGCGCACTTAACGGAACCTCGACGGCGCGCGGCTATGACCGGCTGCTGGCCACGCCACAGGGCGGCCGCATCGCCTATGAGCGTCCGGAATTTGCCCGCCGGCTGATGGACGACGCCTGGCTGGACGCCCTGCCGCCGGGCAGCGTGGGCGCCGCCTACCGCGGCTTCATCCGCGCCGAGCAGCTGTCCGCCGAAGGGCTGGCCGAGATCAGCCGGCAGGGCGAGACGGCGATCGACGAGCCGCATCCCTACGCCTGGATGGGCCGGCGCACCCGCG
>JANXXA010000265.1 GCA_025350885.1 Phenylobacterium sp. | reverse complement strand
CATAAAGCTGCGGGATGGTCGGCCAGTCAGAAAACGCCTTGATGCCATCGCGCAGCTGGTCGTTCTGCAGCACGTTGACGCCGACGAAATCGGCGCCGAGGTGATCAAGGATCTGCACCACCTGGGCGGAAAACCCGCACTGCGGGGCTTCCGGCACGCCTTTCATGAACAGCACCACGGAATTCTCCGCCACCGCCTTGGCGATGAAGTCGTTGACGGGGTTCGCGGTCACGGTCTCGGTCATCGGTCGCCCTTTCGGCGGAATCTCAAGGCATTAGAGCTAGGGATGCCGGGCTTCAGGGTCAACCCTACCTCCCCCGCGCAGCGGCGGGAGGGGGACCGTCGGTCGAGCGCAGCGAAGAGCCGAGGGTGGAGGGGGCGAGCGGCCGGATCGGCGGATGGAGTGGCTGTTTGGACTCGGCGGGCGGGGCTTGCCCCCTCCACCGCCCGCCATCGCTGCCGCGATGGGGGAGGTCAGGGCGCGCTGGTCTCGAGCGCCAGCGCGTGCAGTTCGCCGCCCATTCGGCCCTTCAGCGCGGCGTAGACCAGCTGATGCTGGCGGATGCGCGGCAGGCCGGCGAACGCCTGCGAGACGATGCGCGCCTTATAGTGGTCCCCGTCGCCCGCCAGATCATCGATCACGATCTCGGCGTCGGGGAAGCCGTCGCGCAGGATGGCTTCGAGGTCGGGGAGCGCGATGGGCATGGCGGGCTCATAGCGCCCGCCCGCCACAAGCTCAATCGATGATCGACGCGTAGATGATGCTCTTCAGCTGGCCGCGGAAGTTGAAGGTGCCGGACGGCATCAGCTGGGTCATGAACACCACCGACAGGTCCTCCTTGGGGTCCACCCAGAAGATCGTCGAGGCCGCGCCGCCCCAGTAGTAGTCGCCGGTCCCCAGCGTGCCGGTCTGCACCTGGCCCATGGTCGAGGCAAAGCCCAGGCCGAAGCCCACGCCTTCGTTGGCGGTCTCCGAGAAGCCGCCGATCGCCAGCTGCGTCAGGTCCTTGCCGCCGGCCAGGTGGTTCATGTGCATGACCTCCAGCGTGCGCGGCCCCAGGATCCGCGCGCCGTCCAGTTCGCCGCCCCGGCGCAGCATCTCGCAGAAGCGCAGGTAGTCGGCGCTGGTCCCGGTCAGGCCACCGCCGCCGGATTTGAAGCCGGGCTCGCGGGTGAAGTCGCTGGTCGCCGGGTCGTCGATCAGTTTCAGCGTCTTGTTGGGGCCGCGCTGATAGTTGGCGGCGAAGCGGTCGACCTTGTCCGGCGCCACGAAGAACGCGGTGTCCTTCATGCCCAACGGCGCGAAGATCACGTCCTGCAGATACTGAGCCAGCGGCACGCCGGAGATCACCTCGACCAGGGCGCCGCAGACATCGGTCGCCAGCGAATACATCCACGCCTGGCCGGGCTGATAGCGCAGCGGCACCTGGCTCAGCTTGTCGAGGAATTCCACCATGGTGTCCGCCCCGCCCGCCGAGCGGATCTTCAGCTCGCGATAGATCCGGTCGATCGGGTGCTGAATGCCGATGCCCGGCAACCCCCCGCCATAGGTCAGGCCCGCCTGATGGCTGAGCACGTCGCGGAAGGTGACCGGCCGGACCGGCGCCTCGGTGACCATGTCGTCGCTCTCGCCGGAGACCCAGACGCGGTGGTTCTTCCAGGACGGCACATAGCGGCTCACCGGGTCATTGAGCTGGAAATAGCCCTGCTCATAGAGCGTCATCAGCGCCACCGAGGTGATCGGCTTGGTCATCGAGTAGATGCGATAGATGGTGTCGTCGTCGGTGGGCCTGCCGCGTTCCACATCCATCAGGCCAAAGGATCGCGAATAGGCCAGGTGCCCGTGGCGGGCGACATTGACCTGACAGCCGGCGAGCTTGCCGTTGGCGATGTAGTTTCGCTCCAGATGCTCGCCGATGCGCTCCAGCCGTTGCGCGTCCAGGCCGGTCCACTGCGATTGGGCGTCCATGAAAATATCCTCCCGAAAAATGGCGCTTGTTCGAATTCACAGCCATCATGGGCGCGGACGCGGCGGGCCGCCAAGCAAAAGGAGACGCGGGTGGGAGACCTTGACGCATTGGCGGGCGAACTGGGCGAGCGGCTGAAGGCCCTGGGCCAGACCGTGGCGGTGGCCGAGAGCTCGTCCGGCGGGCTGATCTCGGCGGCCCTGCTGGGGGTGCCGGGCGCCTCGAAATACTACCTCGGCGGGGCGGTGGTCTACAC
>JANXXA010000269.1 GCA_025350885.1 Phenylobacterium sp. | reverse complement strand
TCTCGCAGAGTCGCGAACCGATCCTTCCCTCGGCCGCTCCCGGAGCCGGCGATGGCATGAAGGGTGATGACGCGGACAGAGGCCGCCCCGGAATCCAGTAGACAAATCAGCGAACCTGACAAGCCCGCATTGCCAAACCGTAATAAAGTCGCGGGCGGCGAAACGGACAGTCTGGCCGCCGGCCACTGGACGGGGCCGGCCGGATGGGCGAAAGCCGCGACCGATGAGCCCATCCGATCCCAAGGTGGCCGACCTGCCCAGCGTGATGCGCACGCGCGGCTGGGCCGACTATGGGCTGCTCGACTCAGGCCACGGCCGCAAGCTGGAACGCTACGGCCCCTACACGGTCGTGCGGCCCGAGCCGCAATGCCTGTGGACCCCCGCCCTGCCCGCCGAGGCCTGGGACCAGGCTGACGCGGTGTTCGATCCCACCGACGAGGAGGACGCTGGACGCTGGAAGCTGCGCGGCAAGGCCGCGGCCCTGGCGTCGGGGGACACCTGGCCGCTCGCCTGGAACGCGGTGCGGTTCAAGGGCCGGTTCACCAGCTTCCGGCACCTGGCGTTCTTTCCCGAACAGGCGGCGAACTGGGCGTGGCTGGACACCGCCGTAAGGGCCTGCGCGCCTTCGGCTGAGGGCGGCCCGCCCCGGGTGCTGAACCTGTTCGGCTATACCGGCGTGGCCAGCCTGGTGATGGCGGCGGCCGGGGCGGCGGTGACCCACGTCGACGCCTCCAAGCGCGCGGTGGCCTGGGCGCGGGAGAACGCGGGGCTGTCGGGCCTGGCCGACCGGCCGATCCGCTGGATCGCCGAGGATGCGCGCAAATATGTCCAGCGCGAGGTGCGACGCGGCGCCAGGTACGAGGGGATCATCCTCGACCCGCCGAAATATGGTCGCGGACCCGATGGTGAAATCTGGCGGTTGTTCGAGAATCTGCCTGAGCTTGCTGGCCTATGCGCTCAACTTCTCTCGGAAAATGCCAGGTTCCTGGTGCTGAACGCCTATGCCGAGCGGATCAGCGGGGCGGCTTTGTCGGGCCTCTTGGCCGATAAGCTGAAGGGGCGCGGCGGGACCATCGAGTGGGGCGAACTGGCCTTGGTCCAGGCGGACGGGGCGCGTGAGATCGGCATGAGCTTTTTCGCGCGCTGGCAGGCCGGGTGACGCGAGTGATGCGATGACCGGGCGCACCGTCACCTCGCTGACCAACCCGACGGTCAAGGCGGTCCGCGCCCTGCATCTGCGCAAGACCCGCGACGAGACCGGCCTGTTCGTCGCCGAGGGGCTGAAGACGGTCACCGAAGGGCTGGAGACGGGCCATACGCCAAAAATCCTGCTGCACGGCGCTGAGGCCGGCGATCATCCGCTGCTGATCAAGGCGATCGAGGTAACGCTCGCGCAGCACGGCGAGGTCATCGAAGTGACGCCGGAGATCCTCGCCAAGGTCAGCCGCCGGGACAATCCGCAGGCGGTCGTCGGCGTGTTCGAACAGGTGTTCGCGCCGCTGGCCGGGCTGGAGCCGGCGACGGCGGCCTGCTGGGTGGCGCTGCATCGGGTGCGCGACCCGGGCAACCTGGGGACCATCGTGCGCACCGCCGACGCGGCCGGCTGCGGCGCGGTGATCCTGGTGGGCGAATGCTGCGATCCCTATTCGGTGGAGGCGGCGCGCGCGACCATGGGCTCGATCTTCGCCGTGCCGCTGGTCAAAGCGAGCGAGGCGGAGTTCGCCGCCTGGCGCGGGGACTGGCCAGGGTCCGTTGTCGGGACGTTGCTTTCCGCGCAGACCGATCACCGGCAGGCGATCTATGCCCGGCCGACCCTGATCCTGATGGGCAACGAGCAGCAGGGCCTGCCCGCCGACATGGCCGCGCTCTGCGACGTCAAGGTCAAGATCCCGATGCGCGGCCGCGCCGACAGCCTGAACCTGGCGGTGGCCACGGGGATCATGATCTACGCGGCGATGTAACCCGCCTCCCGCGCCCACAGTTGGTGCGCCAGCACGCCGACGCGGGCCTCGATAGCGGCGGCGGCGTCGAGGCAGATGTCCTCCCGATAGCGTGAACCGATCAGCTGGACGCCGACAGGCTGGCCGTCGAGCAGGCCCGCGGGCGTCACCGCGACCGGCAGGCCCAGCACGCTGAGCGCACAGGTAAAGCGCATGTCATGGCCCAGGATGTCGCCGACCGCGTGGTCGTGGGCGAGGTCGGCGTTGACGCCTGGCGTTCGCTTCACCGAGACCGGCGCGAGGATCAGCGGATAGCGCTCGAGAAAGGCCAGCCATTCGCGCAGCACCCGCGAGCGCCGGGCGATCGCCTGCATGTAGCCCGAGAGGTCCAGGACGGTCGCCATCCGCAGCATGCCGTCGAGCGCGCGATGGAAATCCGGGCTGGCGACCTCGCGCATCTGGGCTTCCTGGACGGTGGCGATCTCGGTGTGCAGCAGGTCGGCCCACAGCTTCCAGGCGACGGAAATATCGGGAACTTCGACCTGGCTGACGTCATAGCCGGCATCGCTGAGGTATCCGGCCGCCCGGTCGATCATCCCCAGCACCGCGCCGTCGGCGTCCATGTCGCCGGGGATCTTCGCCACGGCCACCTTGACCGGGCCGGCCGATCCGGCCGGGGCCAGCGGCGCGGGAACCCACCAGGGATCGCGCACATCGCGGCGGCCCATCACCTCGAGCGCCAGACGCACATCAGCCACTTCGCGGGCCAGCGGTCCCTGACAGGACATCAGCTGGGCCATGGGCGGCCGCTCGACCGGAGCGCTGGGGTTGAAGGCGGGGACGCGGCCCTGGGTCGGCTTGATCGTGCAGATGCCGTTCCAGGCCGCCGGCCCGCGCAGCGAACCGCCAATGTCGTTGCCATGGGCGATGGTCCCAATCCCGGAGGCGACCGAGGCCGCCGCGCCGCCCGAGGACCCGCCGCAGGTGATCGCCGGATCCCAGGGGTTCAGGGTCAGGCCGTGCAGCGCGTTGTCGGTGAAGGCGCGGAGCGAGAACTCCGGGGTATTGGTCAGGCCCAGGATGATCGCGCCGGCGGCCCGCAGATTGGCCGCGACCGGCGAGTCGGCCGGAGCGAGGGTGTCGCGGAAGGCGACGACGCCGTTGGAATTGGCCTGGCCCTCCACGTCGATGTTGATCTTCAGCGTCACGGGGACCCCGTGCAGCGCGTCCAGCGGCTCGCCCCGGGCCTGGCGCGCGTCGGCGGCGCGGGCGGCCTCCAGCGCCTGGGCGGTCATATCGACCACCACGGCGTTGAGCGCCGGGTTCGCCGCGCGCAGGCGCTCGATGTGAGCCTGCGTCACCGCTTCGGCGGAGATGCGCCCGTTCCTGATGGCCGCGGCTGTCGCCACGGCGGACCATTGCCAGATCGGTATCGTCGCCAAGCCCTGCCCCCGTCCGTCGTGCGCCACACCGCATAGGTCCACAGGCCCGGGGATCGCGCCAACGTTTTCGCCGGGGCGACGGCCAAGCGCCGGCGAAGCTTGCGCCTTCGCCCCAAATCGTCGCCCACTGTCAGAGCCGGGGTTCGGCGCTGCGGGGCGGTATGGACGATCGACGCGGGTTTCTAAAATTCCTGGCGGCCAGTCCGCTCTACGCCGGCGCCGGGCTGGCGGGTCAGGCCCTGGCGCAGGCGCAGGCGCCTGATCTGGTGACGCGCGCCAGCGATGCGCTGGATGTGTTCGACCTGGAGGCGGTGGCGCACCGGAACATCCCACCGGCGCACTGGGGCTACCTGATGACCGGCGTGGACGGCGAGGAGACGCTGACCGCCAACCACGCCGCCTATGGGCGCTATCAGTTACGCACGCGCCGGCTGGTGGACGTCAGCCGGCTGGACATGGGGGTCGAACTGTTCGGGACGCGCTATGCGAGCCCGATCTTCCTCTGCCCGCTGGGGGGTCAGAAATCGTTCCAGGCGGAGGGCGAACTGGCGGTGGCAAGGGCCGCCAAGGGGCGCAACACGTTGCAGGTGCTGTCGACCGTCAGCTCGACCGGCGTGGAAGATGTGATCAAGGCGCGAGACGCCCCGATCTGGTATCAGCTCTACACGTCGTCGGACCTGGACGTGGCGATGAAGCTGGTAGCCCGCGCCGAACGGGCGGGCTGTACGGCCGTGGCGGTGACCGTCGATCTGCCGGCCGGACGCAATACCGAAACCGCGATGCGGCTGGCGCGCACTGACACACGCCAATGCACCGCCTGCCACGCGGCC
>JANXXA010000230.1 GCA_025350885.1 Phenylobacterium sp. | reverse complement strand
CTGGGGTGGCCGATCTTGGCGGCCAGCATGGCGGACATCATATCCGGCGCGGCCCACATGCCCTTGCCGATCTGGGCGTGGCCAGGGAAGCCCGCGGCCAGGCCCGCCTCGACGTTGCGTTTCTCATAGGCCGGCAGCCAGGGCTCAGCCTTGATGGCGTCCTTGCGCACCACGGGTCCGGCTTCCATGGCGGTGTGGATCTCATCGCCGGTGCGGTCGAGGAAACCGGTGTTGATGAACACAACCCGCTCGCGCGCCGCGTGGATGCAGGCGCTGAGATTGGCGCTGGTGCGACGCTCCTCGTCCATGATGCCAAGCTTGACGGTGTTGCGCGCCAGACCCAGCGCGTCCTCCACGAGATCGAACAGGCGCACGGCGAGCGCGACCTCATCGGGGCCGTGCAGCTTGGGCTTCACCACATAGACCGAGCCCGCCGGACTGTTGCGGCGGGCGCCGTTCAGGTCGTGCAGGGCTGCGGTGACGGTGATCAGGGCGTCGATCACGGTCTCGAACACCGGCTGGCCGTCCTGGAGGACCGCGTCGCTCAACATGTGGTGGCCGACATTGCGCACCAGCATCAGGCTGCGGCCGCGCAGCGTCAGCGCGCCGCCGTGGGTCGTGGCGTAGCGCCGGTCATCGTCCAGCCGACGGGTCTCCGTGCGACCGGCCTTGGCGAAGTTGGCGGACAGGTCGCCGCGCATGAGGCCCAGCCAGTTGCGATAGACGCCGACCTTGTCCTCGGCGTCCACGGCGGCGACGGAATCCTCGCAGTCCTGGATGGTGGTCAGCGCCGCCTCCACCAGCACGTCGGCGACCCCAGCCGGGTCGTCCCTGCCGATCGAATGGTCACGGTCGATCTGGATCTCGAGGTGCAGGCTGTTGTGGACCAGCAGCACGGCCTGGGGGCTTCCGGGCTCGCCGCGCCACCCGACGAACTGGGCGGGATCGGCCAGAACGCTCTCCTGGCCACCGCTCAGGCGTACGATGAGACCGCCCTGGCCGACGAAATAGCCCACGGCGTCCGCATGCGAGCCGGTCGACAGCGGCGCGACGCGATCAAGAAGCTGGCGGGCGTAGGCCACGACCTTGCCGCCGCGCACCGGGTCATAGCCCTCCGCGCCGGTTGGCGGCTCCAGGGCGTCGGTTCCATAGAGCGCATCATAGAGGCTGCCCCAACGGGCGTTGGCGGCGTTCAGCGCGAAACGGCCGTTGGATACCGGGACCACCAGCTGCGGCCCGGCCAGGCTGGCAATCTCCGGATCGACGTTGCGGGTGGCGATCTGGAACGGCGCCGGCTCGGGCAGCAGGTAGCCGATCTGGCGCAGAAACTCGGTTTCCTGGGCCACGTCGAAGACCTTGCCGCGACGCGCCAGCCACCAGTCGTCGATCTGCGCCTGAAGATCATCGCGGCGCGCCAGCAGGGCGGTGTTGCTTGGCGTGAAGTCGGCCAGGATCGCCTCGAGCCCTGCCCAGAACGCCTCGGCGTCGATCCGCGAGCCCGGCAACAGCTCCGTTTCGACAAACGCGTGAAGCAGGTCATCGACTGTAAGGGCAGGGGAAATTTGCATGAAGGGGTCCTGACAGACGAGCCCTCCTCTTCCATGGAGGAAGGTTCAGGGGTGGTGAACGCAGTGTCAGGGGAAGGTCAAGGTCGTCGCCGACCGGTGCATCTGCGTCACCTTCGCCACCCCCGCCCCTCCCCGTTGAGGGGGAGGGGCAGGAGGAATTTACGCGAACTGGCCCATGGTGTTGTGCACGCCGCCGGCTTTCAGGGCGGCTTCGCCGGCGAAATATTCCTTGTGGTCGTCGCCGACGTCGGAGCCCGACATGTTCTGATGCCGCACGCAGGCGATGCCCTCGCGGATCTCCTTGCGCTGCACGCCGGCGACGTAGCCCAGCATGCCCTGGCTGCCGAAATAGTCACGGGCCAGGTTGTCGGTGCTGAGCGCCGCGGTGTGATAGGTCGGCAGCGTGATCAGGTGGTGGAAGATGCCGGCCCGCTTGGCGGCGTCCGCCTGGAAGGTGCGGATCTTCTCATCGGCCTCGATGGCCAGCGCGGTGGTGTCGTAGTCGACGCTCATCAGCTTCTCGCGGTCGTAGGCCGAGACGTCCTTGCCGGCCGCCAGCATGGCGTCGAACACCTGCTGACGGAAGTTCAGCGTCCAGTTGAACGACGGCGAATTGTTGTAGGCGAGCTTGGCGTTGGGGACGACTTCGCGGATGCGGTCGACCATGCCGGCGATCTGAGCGATGTGCGGCTTTTCGGTCTCGATCCACAACAGGTCCGCGCCGTTCTGCAGCGAGGTGATGGAGTCCAGAACGCAGCGGTCCTCGCCGGTGCCGGCGCGAAACTGGAACAGGTTCGACGGCAGGCGCTTGGGTCGCAGCAGCTTGCCGCCGCGGTTCAGCACCACATCGCCGTTCTTCATGTCGGCCGGCGAGATCTCCTCGCAATCGAGGAAGCTGTTGTACTGGTCGCCCAGGTCGCCGGGCGCATGGCTGACGGCGATCTGCTTGGTGAGACCCGCGCCCAGGCTGTCGGTGCGGGTGACGACGATGCCATTGTCGATGCCCAGTTCCAGGAAGGCGTAGCGGCAGGCGCGGACCTTGGCCAGGAAGTCCTCGTGCGGCACCGTGACCTTGCCGTCCTGGTGGCCGCACTGCTTTTCGTCGGAGACCTGGTTTTCGATCTGCAGGGCGCAGGCGCCGGCCTCGATCATCTTCTTGGCCAGCAGATAGGTGGCCTCGGCATTGCCGAACCCGGCGTCGATGTCGGCGATGATCGGCACGACATGGGTCTCGAAGCCGTCGATGGCGTCGAGCAGCGTCTGCTCGCGGGCCTTGTCGCCGGCGGCGCGCGCCGCGTCGAGGTCGCGGAACACCATGCCCAGTTCGCGCGCGTCGGCCTGCTTCAGGAAGGTGTAGATCTCCTCGATCAGCGCCGGAACCGAGGTCTTCTCGTGCATCGACTGGTCGGGCAGCGGGCCGAAGTCTGAGCGCAACGCCGCCACCATCCAACCGGACAGATAGATGTAGCGCCCCTGCGTCGTGCCGAAATGCTTCTTGATGGAGATCATCTTCTGCTGGGCGACGAAGCCGTGCCAGCAGCCCAGCGACTGGGTGTAGTTGGCGGGATCGGCGTCATAGGCGGCCATGTCGCGGCGCATGATGTCGGCGGTATAGCGGGCGATCTCCAGGCCGGTCTTGAAGCGGTTCTGCACTCGCATCCGGGCGACGGCCTCGGCGTCGATGCCGTCCCACGTGCCCGCCTTGCTCCTGATGAGCTGGCCCATCTCGATGATGTGGTCCTGATATGCCATCTGCCTCTTCCGCGATCTGCCGGCGCGCGCGCCCCCAAACGTGATGCTTGCACTGCGCGCGATCCCATCCGGAGGGGAGTCGCCACGGGGTCCAGTTGTAAGACTTTACAAAACTCGCTTGTAATGTTGTAAAGTGGATAACGTAACTGCGCCCGAGCCTGACATGGCCTCCGACCGCCGCCTCTATATCGGACCGAGGTTAAGGAGGCTTCGCCGCGACCTGGGCCTGACCCAGGCCGACATGGCCGCCGACCTGGAGGTCTCGGCCTCCTACATCGCGCTGCTGGAACGCAACAACCGCCCGCTCACGGCCGACCTGCTGGTCCGACTGGCCCAGACCTACAAGGTCGATATGGCGGCCCTGGCCGGCGACGGCGGCGCCGAGGAGGCCGCGCGCCTGCAGGCTGTCCTGAAGGACCCCTTGTTCGCCGGCATTGATCGCGCGTCGCTGGAGATCGCCGAGGTCGCCGCCAATTTTCCTGGCGTCACCGAGGCCCTACTGCGGCTCTACACCACCTATCAGGAAGAGCAGCTGGCGCTGGCCGACCGGGGCGCGGAATCCCGCGCGGCCGGCGGCGACGGGGCGTCGGAGGCCTCTGACCCGGTCGCGGAATCCCGCCGCTTCCTGGCCGCGCGGCGCAATTGTTTCCCGGCCCTGGACGAGGTCGCCGAGCGCCTGGCCCAGGCGGTCGCCAGCCATGACAATCTGGTCGGCTACCTCAAGGTCCGCCATGGCCTGAAGGTGCGGCGCCTGCCGTCGAGCGTCATGGTCGGCTCCACGCGCCGGCTCGACCGGCACCGCCGCGAGGTGCTTTTGGACGACGGGCTGGACGGCGCGAGCCAGGCGTTCCAGCTGGCCCTGCAATTGGCCTATCTGGAACTCGGCGGCGAGATCGATGCCACGCTGGGCGACGGCGGGTTCGCCAGCGAGAGCGGCGAGCGACTGACCCGGCGCGCGCTGGCCAGCTATGCGGCCGCGGCGCTGCTGATGCCCTATGCCGCCTTCGCCCGCGCGGTCGAGGCGCGCCACTACGATGTCGAGGCCCTGGCCCGCCAGTTCGGGGCCAGCTTCGAACAGACCGCCCACCGGCTGACCACGCTGCAGAAACCCGGCCAGGAGCGGGTGCCGTTTTTCTTCATCCGCGTCGATCCCGCCGGCAACGTCTCCAAGCGGCTGGACGGCGCCGGCTTTCCCTTCGCCCGGCATGGCGGCGGCTGTCCCCTGTGGTCGCTGCACCACGCGTTCCGCACGCCGCGCCAGATCGTCACCCAATGGCTGGAGCTGCCCGACGGCCAAAGGTTCTTCTCCATCGCCCGCACCGTCACCGCCGGCGGCGGCGGCTTCGGGGCGACGCGGGTCGAACGCGCCATCGCGCTCGGCTGCGCGGCCGAACACGCCGGGCGGCTGATCTACACCCAGGCCCAGGCCGATCCGGGGGCGCAGGCCCCGACGCCGATCGGCATCACCTGCCGACTGTGCCAGCGCACCGAATGCGCGGCGCGTTCGGAGCCGCCGATCGGCCGCCAGATCCTGCCCGACGACATCCGCCGCACCAGCCTGCCGTTCGGCTTCTCGGACCGCTGACCCCGGTCAGCCCAGCCGGTCCGTCGAAGCGGCGGGCTCGCCCTCGGCCACCAAGTCGGCCGCGGCCGCAAGTTTGCGCAGGGTCTCGGCGTGGGTCTTGCGGCTGATCCGATAGCCGACCAGCAGGAGCACGGTGACGCCGTAGAGCACCATCTGCACCGGCACATAGGTCAGGCCCAGATTGCGGACGATCTGCGGCGCGACGTCGCCGGGCTTGACGCCGTGCGGGAAGTGAATGGCGGCGATGATCATGCCCGAGGTGAAGATGCCCATCCCCGAGACCGCCTTGTTGATGAAGGCGGCGGCGGCGAAGAACAGGCCCTCCTGCCGCCGACCGGTCTTGAGCTCGGAGTCCTCGACCACATCGGCGATCATCGAGGTGAACAGGATCGAGCCGACGATCCCCAGTCCGACGCCGAAGATGTTGGTGATGAAGATCGCCGGATAAAGCACCGCCGCGCCATTCGGCGGGAAGGCTCCCATCAGGCGCAGGATGATCGGGGCGACCGAGATCGCCAGGCCCATCGGGATCAGGATCATCGCCGCCGGCTTCTTGACGAACCTCTGAGCGATGCGCGGCGCGATCGAGAAGGCCAGCACCGCGGCAGCCAGGCTGGAGAAGGTGAAGCCGGCGATCTGGCCGGAGGAGAATTCCCAGAAATAGGTCGAGAAATAGAGGTTGATCGAGAACCCCAGCCCGACGCCCATGGCGTAGAAGAAGCTCGAGGTCAGGATCATCAGGAACGGGCGGTTGGCCAGGGTGGCGACCATTTCTCCGGCCAGTTGGCCCAGGCTTACCCGGGCGTGCGGCGGCGCCCGCAGGTTGGGGATCTCTTTGTGGGTGCCGATCGAGGTGGTCAGGATGGCGACCATCATCAGGCCGGCGGCAAACAGACCATAGTGCGCATAGCCGGCCGGATTGAGCTGGCCGACCGGATGGGCCGCATCGGGCCGCAGGAAAACCGCCAGCGCCAGTCCGTACATCGCCAGCCCGCCCACCCAGCCGAACAGAAAGCGCCACGACAGGAGCCGCGTGCGCTCGTCGTAATCGGTGGTGAGTTCGGCCGCGAGCGCCGAGGAGGGGATCTCGTAGCAGCTGATAAAGCTGCGGATCAGCACCGCGGTGGAGACCAGATAGGCGACCAGCGCCCCCTGCTCCCAGCCCTTCGGCGGGTTCCAGAGCAGCAGGTAAGAGGCCGCCACCGGCAGGGCGGAGACATACATGAAGGGGTGCCGCCGGCCCCACCGCGATCGGGTGTTGTCCGACAGTTGGCCGATCACCGGGTCGATGAAGGCGTCGATGACCAGGGCGAACATGATCGCCAGCCCCACCGTGGCGGCGGGCAGGCCGACCACCTGCGTGTAGAAAAACGCCAGGAAGTAGGAAAAGCCGTTGTCCTTGACCCCGAAGGCCACGGAGCCGAAGCCATAGAAGAACCGGGTCGGCAGCCCCAGGCGCCGAACGCCCGGGTGGATAGCGGCCTGCGGGGACATCCTGGTTCTCCGGTCTTACGTCTAGCTCAGCTGTTGCGGCGCCGGGGTCGTTCCGACGGAGACCTGCGCCTGGTCGGCCAGGGCCGCGGCCTCGGCCAGCCGCTCCAGATTGCGCGCCTGCGTCGCCCGGTCGAGTTTGTAGAAGCTTAGCGCCAGCACCGAGCCGCCGTTGAAGATCGCCACGCACGGCAGATAGAGCTCCGCCAGGTGACGCACGATAGCCGGATCGACCGTCCCCTGCAGGGCGTGGGTGGGAAATTTGAC
This sequence comes from Phenylobacterium sp., assembly GCA_025350885.1. GTDB lineage: Bacteria > Pseudomonadota > Alphaproteobacteria > Caulobacterales > Caulobacteraceae > Phenylobacterium. Next base: position 715 of record JANXXA010000230.1, on the reverse strand, counting down.
ATAGGTGATCAACGCGCCGCCGACGAAGGCTCCGAACCCCAGGGTGAACTTGGGAACCAGCCCGTTGGCCGCGAACAGCAGCGCCTCGGAACGCGCGCCACGCCGCACCGAATGGTCGTCGGCGACGTCGGCCACCATGGAAGTTAGGATCACCAGCCCCATCAGCCCGAGCGCCGCGCTGACCAGGACGTCAGTGAACAGCAGGCCGTAGATCAGAGCCGAGCCGTCCGCCGGGATCAGGCCCAGCAGCCAGCCGCCGGTGGGGATCATCGAGGTGAACACCGAGACGCTCAGCAGGCCCAGCATCGCGCGCTTTTTGCCGAATTTTCGGGAAATCAGCGGAGCCAGGACGATCCCGATGATCGAGGCCAGCAGGCCGCCCGAGGCCAGGGGGCCGATCGCCTGCGACTTCAGCCCCCACAGATGCAGGTAGAAATAGTTTGAAAGCGCCGAGGTCACGCCGACCCCGGTGCCGCCCAGCAGGTTGGCGGCCATCACCACCATCAGGCCGGGATGGGTCACCGCCGAGGCGATCTCCCGGAACACCTCGATCGGCGTCGCCCGGGTCACCGGCGGCTTGTGCAGGTAAGGGATGCGGCTGTGTGTGGCCACGCTGGAGGCCAGGATGCAGACGAACATCACCACCGCAGCCATCGCCCCGAACTCGGAGTAGCGCTCGAGGTGTTCCGGGAGATCGCCTCGGCGGTGACCCATC
>JANXXA010000226.1 GCA_025350885.1 Phenylobacterium sp. | reverse complement strand
ATGATGGTCCCGATCTCGATCAGGAACTCGCGCCAGCTGTGCGCGGCCTTGGGTTTGTGGATGTCCATGCTCACCGAGCCCGTTGTTCGAGTATCGACCGACAGCTTGCCGCGTGCTCGCGCTCGGCCATCGCGCGCGATTCTTCGTCAGGCGCATTCGACCTTGCGATCCCAAGCGCTTTGGCCTTTGCTCGGATCAGGCGAGCATTGAGCTCATAGATGCGGTAGTCGCTTGCTATCATCGACATATCGCGGTCGAACCTCGCCCCAAGGGCCTCGTCGACCTTCGAGCGACGCGTCAACTCGTCGAGGTCTGACAGCTGCGGCAGCGTTTGTTCGAACAGTCGGCCTTCGGTCTCAAAAAGGCCGTTCATCTGCGCGTAGTCGACGCGCGCTTCGAACGGCAGCTTGGCAAGCACGCCCGCGCTCGCCACTTGCCAGACGGAGGCGTTGAACGTCCAGTATGGGTTTGCGCTGCCCCACGACAACCGCCAGGCCGACGGCGATGAACGCCATCGTTTCAGCTCGTCTAGGCGCTGGTTGAAGCAAACGATTTGGCCTGAATTAAAGTCCAAAGCCCAGAGGTTCGAGGCGATCTCGGCATCGAGAGCTTTTCGCGCTTCCCGAACCTCTGCTTGCGTCCGGGACCACTCTACCGCCTGCTCCAGGCCCAGCGCGATCAGAATCCCGCAGATGATGGTTCCGATCTCTATCAGAAACTCGCGGATCGAGTGCGCGGCCTTCGGTTTGTGGATGTCCATTCCGCCCCCCCAGCGGTTCACTGGGGGTGACTGTAAGCGGACTCGGCGAAGGTCCGCTACAGCGTCACCTTAACTCCAGGGGGATCGGCATCATTCGGTCCCACGCCTTCCTGGACCTGCATGACCTCTCGCGGCACGAGCAGAATGACTGGCAGGCACAGAAGGCTCGTCAGGATCGAGATTGCGACGCCGAGTTCGAAGCCAGTCTTGGGCGCGGCGTCGTATAAAGCCGCGCCGAGGATATCGCTGAAACGGAAGCCGAGGGTTCCGGCCGCGGCCACCAGCAACATGAGGGTTCCGTGCAGTCCTTTGGGACACGACCGGATCGCCAGATCGCTCATGGCGCACCAGGCGATGGCGCCTAGGCCGCCCATGGGCGCCGCCCAGGCCAATAGTTCGCCGGGCGAGTGGATAAAGAGCAGGATCGAGAGGTTCGGGCCGCCCACGGCCACGCCGATCCACAGCAGGAGGCGAAAACTGACCCGGCCCAGCAACCAGCCGTAGAGCAGGAAAAAGGGGATGAAGCCCACGAAGTACAGGGCGAGATAATCACCGTAAACCGAGTCCGGCGCGTGCAACGCATCGACGATATGAAACTGCAGCGGCGTGGTGAAGGCCGGCGCGAAGTTCCAGAGAAACGGCAGAAGTATCGGCGCGTAGACGGCGCGCGAGCCCAGCAAGCGACGCAAGTCCTGCCAAGGGCGACCGGCCTCGGCTGCCGGCTTGTCGTAGGCATGGTCAAACACGGTGGCCGGCTTCCAAAGGCCAAAGAGCGCCAGGGCGAGCGAGATCCCGCCGAGGATGGCGAAGGTTGCCCCAGGCGATACGTGTTCCGCGAACACCCCGCCCAGGAAGGCGCCCCCCACCACCGGCACATAGGCCACCGTGTTGAAGACGACCGCGAGACGTCCCGACATCCGGTTATCCTGCCCGACCTGGGCGAGCAGTCCCTGGGTGGCGGCGGTCACGAACAGCAGCAGGATGTTGGCTGCGAACATACCGGCGACGAGGCCAGTGTAGCTGAGCCGCGCCGCGCTCATGACGACATAGACGAACGCCGTGATCCCCGCGAACACGAGGATATGGCCCCGGTCGCGTCGTCCCAGGGGATTCCAGTGGTCGCGCGCCAGGCCGATGAGCGCCGACGCCAGCAGCGGCAGGGTCACGATCAGGCGAAAGAGCGACACCTGCGTCGCGCTCGCGTGCAGCCTGTCTTTCAGCATGAAGCTGACGGCGATGTCCGCCAGGTTTCCGTAAGGCGAGACGAGCACGCCCATCAGTATCAGGGGCGCGAAATAGGCGAAGATGCGCCGGTTGCGCGCCCGCTCGTCCTCGCGGTTGATCGATTGACGCTTGTGGATGTCCATGTCGCCCCCAGCGATCAAAGCTTGACCACATAGTAAGCGGACTCCGCGAAGGTCCGCTATGGGTCGAACTTCGCCTTTGGTTGTCCACCGGAGGGCGGACATTCGGTGCGGCGGCCGGTACGTATCAGGCAGACTCGCACGAACCACGCCCTGGGGAATCCCCGCCCGGACTCTTACGTCCCACAATCCACTAGGCGTTCTTCTTGCGGACGAAGTTGGTGAGCCACCAGACGATCACACCGCCCAGCACGGTGCCGACGCCGATCAGCCATTTCCAGATCGGGTCGATCTGGGTGATCCACCACTTGATGCTGTCGACGACGGGCATTCTGACCGGGATGGTGTCGTGATAGGTGCGGATGATCTGTTCCGTCGCCCCGCCGTCAACCTTGGCCTTGATCGCCAGATCCAGCCGCGCCGTTCCGGGTGCGAGCGCGGTCACGTCCCAGATCCAGGTCGGGTTGGCGCCCGTGGCCTTCTGCCAGGGCGGGAAGCCGGGACGTAGCTGGATCTTCACCCGGTCCGTGGGCCCGGTGAGTTCGGCGGTCATCTCCGGGCTGACGGAGACGGCGTGGGTCTTCACGTCGCCGGGCAGGTTCACGAAGCTCTCGGCGACGGCTTCGCCGGTGACGTTGATGATCACCTGAACCGGGGTCGGCTCGTTGAAGGTCACGGTGTCGGGCTTGTTGTAGGCCACGTTGCGGGTGGCCAGCGCGCCGGGAGACGCGGTGATCGGGCCGCCCGGAGGCGCATCCCCGATGGCTGGCGTTGGCGCCGGGCCGGCCGTGGCGGCCGTCGCCGGGATCGGCATCGGGGCGGCCCCGCGTGTCGGCGGCGGCGCCGGGGCGGCCGCATCCGGCGCCGGAGGCGGGGGAGGCGGTAGCGCCGCGGGTGGTCTCGCCATCTTCGCAAAGATGCTGCCGTGATGGGTCTCGGTGACGCTCGCCAGGTCTGCGTGCGCCAGGCCGGGGGCCGCTGCGGCGACCGCTGCTGTTGGCGGGCGCGCCGAGGGGGCGGGCGAGGGCGGCGGCGTTGGGGGCGAGGTATCCGGAACCGGCGCGGGTGTGGCAGGAGCCGGCTGGGTCGATGGGGACGTCGCAGGTGACGGGGAGGGAGACGGCGGTGCGGTCGCCGTCGCGGCCGCATCCCTACCCGAGGATGCCGGAGGGGCGTTGCAGGACGTCAGCAGGCCAAC
>JANXXA010000202.1 GCA_025350885.1 Phenylobacterium sp. | reverse complement strand
TTCAACGAGGGCTATTCCGCCGGCGCCGAGGCGGCTGAGCCGCGCGCGCGGTTGTGCGAGGAAGCGATCCGGCTCGGCCGCCTGCTGTTGCGGCTGTTCCCCGCCGAGCCGGAAGTCATGGGCCTCACCGCGCTGATGCTGCTGCAGCACGCGCGCGCCGCCGCGCGGTTCGACCCCGACGGCGCGATCATCCTGCTGGACGCCCAGGATCGCGGCCGCTGGAACCGCGAGATGATCGGCGAGGGCGTCGCGCTGATCGACAAGGCCATGCGCCATCGCCGCGCCGGAACCTATCAGCTGCAGGCGGCGATCGCGGCGACCCATGCGCGCGCCGCGACGGCGGCGGCCACCGACTGGAGCGTCATCGAGGAACTCTACGCGGCACTGGAGATCCTGACCCCCTCTCCGGTGGTGACGCTGAACCGGGCGGTGGCGGCCAGCAAGGCGCGGGGACCGGCCTGCGCTCTGGCGATGATCGAGCCCCTGGCGCCGGCGCTGGACAGCTATTTCTACTTCCACGGCGCGCGGGGCGCCTTCCTGCTCGAGCTCGGCCGCCACGGCGAGGCGCGCGAGGCGTTCGACCGGGCCATCGCCCTGGCCAACAGCGCCGCCGAGGCGGCCCACATCCGCGGCCAGATCGACCGGCTGAGCGCCGATGCCCAGGCGGGTCGGGCCGGGGCGCCTCCGTCTGGTCACGGATCGCGTAGAGGGGTGTAGGATGCTGCCTCCTGCGGAGCGCCGACCCATGACCTGCTGTCGGCCGATAAGCCTGATCGCCGCCGCCTTGGTGCTGGCCTTTGGCGGGGCCGCGAACGCCCAGCCGTTTAAGCTCGCGCCCTATCGCATCGATCCGGCGGGGATCACGCCGCTCGCGGTCAGGGCAGTGGTCGCGACCCGTCCCGCGCCGGACCTGGCCAACCCGCTGGACCCGTTGGCGCCCACCGCGATCCAGATCCGGTCGGTGGAAAGCGCGGTGTTCGCCAGAACCGCGGTCGAGCACCGCTTCTCCCGCCGCCAGGACATCACCGGCTCGCTGGGCTTTCTTTGCGGCCTGCAGCCTGGCCACACCGAAGGTGGCGGCGCGGGCGCCTATGGTTCCGACCCCCACGGCCGGTTCGTCGGCGCCAAGCTCAGCTTCGCCTTCCGCTAAGCCGGCGTCAGACCCGGGCCGGGATCACCGGCAGGATCACTTGGCTCGGGTGGGCGGCGTCGACATAGACGCTGTTTCGCGCCACCCGGCGGGTCAGCCCCACGCCCTCCGGCGCGCCGGTGTTGGGATTGACGTCGAAGCGCGGAAAATTGCTGGACGAGATGTCGAGGCGGATGCGGTGGCCGGCCTTGAACAGGTTCGAGGTGGGGAAGGCGGTGACCACGATCGGACAGACCTGCCCCGGCGCCATGAGCGTCGGATGCGCCCAGCTGTCGCGATACCGGCAACGCAGAATCCCGTCGGTCAGGTTGAGCGCAAAGCCCTGCGGATAGTCCTCGCTGGGCGGATAGAGATCGATCAGCTTGATCGTGAAATCGGTGTCCAGGCCGTCGGTGGCGACCCACAGTCGGGCCTCTATGGCGCCGGTGACCTCGACATCCTGGGGCAGCGGCGGGGTCTGGAACACCAGGACATCGGCGCGCGCCTCCAGCGGCAGATAGGGCGCGCGCGACCCATAGACGGTGGGTCCCTCGCGCTGATCATAGCCGCCGCCGCGCATCAGCGGCTCGCCGGAGGTGACCGCGCCGCCGATGGTCGGGACCGGGCGGGCAGGATCGAAATCATAGGCCACGGGCGCAGCGCCGGCGGCGGGCGCCGCGCGCGAAAGCTCGCCGCTCGCGTGCAGGTGATAGGCGGCAGGCCGCGCGCGGGTGATCGGCCAAGCGACCTCGCTGCGCCAGCCGCCCCCGTGCATCAGCCGGCCCTGCGGTGTCCGCCGGCCCGATCCGCCGCCCATCACGAACAGCCGCACTGGCGGATCGGGCTCGGCGAGGTTGGACCCCTTAAGATGCCGGTCGAACCACGCCAGCCGCTGGGCGTCGTAGTCGGCGTGGCCCAGCGCATCCAGCGTCGAGCCCGGCCCGAACTCGACGTCGCCGGCATAGGTCGTCGAGCGCGCGCCATGGGTCCAGGGTCCGATGATCAGGCGGACCGGCGCCGACTTGCGCCGGGACAGGCCCGCATAGTTGTCGGTTGCGGTGCGCGAATAGGGGTCGTACCAGCCCGACATATGCACCATGGCGGCATCGGCGAAGCGGTCGTAGGACCCCTCGGCGTAGAGCCCGACCTGCTTCCAGTAGCCGTCGAAGTCGCCGTGCCGCCACTGGTCCAGGACATAGGCTTCGTAGTCCGGGATCGCCGACAGCGGCGTGTGGCCGGGCTTCCACGGCATGGCGGCGAACCAGGCCTTGAGATCGACGGCCTTCAGCGCGGCCATCAAGCGGGGGCTCTTCTGAGCCTGCGGGCTTTCGAGCCCCAGGTTGTAGGCCCAGGTCACCTGCTTCAGCTCAAACGCGCCGCCCTGGCGGATGCCGCTCTGATAGGCGTTGGAAAACCCCCCG
>JANXXA010000198.1 GCA_025350885.1 Phenylobacterium sp. | reverse complement strand
CCACCGCGCTCGGGACCGCCGCGCACGCCCAGACGCGGCCGGCGGCCACCGCCGCGGCCAGCAACACCATCGAGGAACTGGTGGTCACCGCCGAGAAGCGCGAACAGAGCCTGCAGGACGTTCCGGTGGCGATCACCGCGTTTTCGTCGCAGACCCGCGACCTCCTGGGCATCAATTCCGTCCAGGACATGACCAACTTCACGCCGGGCCTGACCTACAACAACTCCGGCGACCGGATCAGCCTGCGGGGCGTGGGCCGGGTGACCAACGTGCAGGCCGCCGACGGCGCCGTGGCGATCTATTCCGACGGCGTGTTCACCTCGTCGACCTTCGAAGCCTCCAAGCAGCCGCTGTTCATCGACCGGGTCGAGGTGCTGCGCGGCCCGCAAGGCACGCTCTATGGCCGCAACTCGATCGGAGGCGCGATCAATGTGATCTCCAAGCGGCCCAGCAATGATTTCTCCGCCGAGGTCCGCGCGACCGTCGGCAACTACAACTACAGCGCCCTGCAAGCCACAGTCTCCGGCCCGATCACCGAGGGCCTGCGGTTCCGCCTGAACGCCAGCCGTGAGAAGCAGGACAAGGGCTACTTCACCAACGTCGTCCCGGGTCAGCCCAGCGCCGGCAATGTGATTGACCAGACCTATCTCGAACTGCAGTTCGCGGCCAACTTCGGCGAGCACGCCGATGGCTGGATCAAGATTTCGAACTTCGGCTGGAACAATGGTGACGGCGGCCTCGGTGGCCGGGCGGGCTACACGCCGTTCCCCTACAACACGACCCAGGAGAACAGCACCAACTTCTACCTTAACCAGGGCTTCGGCTGCAGCGGCTTCACCACCAATGTCGTCAATGCGTCCAGCACCGGCTGCGTCAATCCGGCGATCAACGACCCGCGCAAGTTCGCCACCAACACCGCCTCGACCGTCAGCCTCGATGAGACCTACGTCATCGCCGCGCAGTACAACTATCACTTCGACGGCTTCGACGCCCGCTACATCGGCGGCGGCACTAACTATCACTACACCCTGACCCAGGATAACGACGGCGGGCCGGTCAGCGCCTACACGGTCCCGCTCAACGCCTTCAACCCGGCTCTGCCGGTCGCGGCCCAGCCCTGCGCGGCGACCAACCTCTTTGGCGGCAGCTGCCCGCCGCTGAGGATCTTCCCGACGGCGGTCACCACCTACCAGGAGGCCAAGCAGTGGATCAGCCACGAGGTCAACCTCGCCTCGACCGGCGAGGGCGCGCTGCAATGGCTGGCCGGCGCCTACTACTACCATGAGGCCTATCGCCAGCCCGTGTCGGTGCAACTGCCCAACCAGCCGCAGTTCGCCGCCCCGATCAACGGACCGCGCAACAACAACCTCTATTGGTACGACACGCGCCCGCAGTTCCAGGACGAATCCTACGCCGGCTTCGGCCAGATCGACTGGAAGTTCGCCGAGGCCTTCAAGCTGACCGTCGGCCTGCGCTATTCGCATGACCACAAGTTCGGCCAGGAAGAGGCGCGGCTGATCTGCTTTGCCCTGATCGGCTGCGGCACCAGCCCCGAAGTGCTGGGCAGCTTCACGCCGGCGGTGGACATTACGTCCGCGGCGGTGGGCTCAGGAATCGACCCGAAGACCGGAAAGCTGCTGCGCGGCGTGTCGGCCGCGACGGTGATTGATCCCGCCACCGGTCTGGCCAAGCGTCTGCTCGACGCCAGCTGGGAAGCCACCACCGGCACCGCCGGCCTGGAATGGCACCCGGATCGCGATACCCTGGCCTATGTGAAATACAGCCGCGGGTACAAGGCCGGCGGCTTCAACTCCGGGATCACCGCGCCGGTGGTGACCAATCCGTTCACCGACGCCGAGCACAACAACGCCTATGAGGTCGGCCTGAAGAAGTCGTTCGGCCGCACCCTGCAGGTCGATCTGGCCGCCTACTACTACGACTATTCCAACTTCCAGGCGCCGGTGACGATCATTCCGACCGGCGGCGGCATCGCCACCGCCCAGACGCTGTTCTTCAACGTGCCCAAGGCGATCTCCAAGGGCTTCGAGGCGGAAGTCACCTGGGCGCCGATCGACAACCTGCGTCTGCAGGCCAGCTATTCCTACACCGACGCCTATATCGACCAGGCGAGCGGGCTGGTGGACCCCACCGATCCGACCGCCGTCAATTCTCGGGCCAAGCCGGTGGGCCTGACCCAGGCGCAATGCGTCACCACGCCGGCCGCCTGCAGCCTGGACATCTATACCGGTCAGTACCAGCGCGGGCAGGACCTCAGCGGCAACGCCCTGCCGCAGGCGCCGAAGAACAAGGTGGCGTTGAACGCGCTCTACACCTGGAACTTCACGCCTGGCAGCCTGACCGGTTCGGCCAGCTATTTCTGGCGCGACGCGCAGTACGGCTCGATCTTCCAACGCGACTACAACAAGTCCCCTTCCTGGGATCAGGTGGACCTGCGCCTGACGTGGAAGGACGCCCAGGACCGCTACAGCATCATCGCCTACGGCAAGAACATCCT
>JANXXA010000194.1 GCA_025350885.1 Phenylobacterium sp. | reverse complement strand
TGCTCGACGCCGGCGCGGACTACGGAACGCCGGCCTTTCCCGTCAACAACGGCCTGAACCTGCCGGCGGACCACCTGCTGCACCTGGACAACGGGACCGAATGGTACTGGTTCAGCGCCAATCTCCAGGAGGTCGGCGGAGAAACCCGGATCGGTGTGGTTTTCTTCATGACCCGGACGCGCCTGGTCAGCGCCGAAATCCAGCAGCAGGCGAGCTGGACGGACGCGCAGGCCCAGCTGGTGCACGACATCGGGACGATTACCTTCGCGGACGCCGACGGCGCCTGGATCGCGCACCTGCCGGCCAGGGCCTGCTGGCCGATCGGCGGGGACACGGTGGTCTTCCCGACCAAACAGGCCTTCACGTTCCAATGCGGCGACGATGTAATCCAGGGCCAGTACCCGGACGTGCTGCCCGTCACGGTGACCGCCGGCGACGCGGGCCACGGCTTCGACCTGACCTTCTCGTCGCCGCTCGCGGCCGGCGAAGCCTATTTCCGGCAGTTTGCGGACGGGACCATCCCGGAGCCCAAGCCGGGCTTCTACTACAGCTGGCCGCAGCTGACCGTCTCCGGGACGGTGCGCCGGGTGGGGCGCACCTACCAGGTGACCGGAACGGGCTGGATCGACCACGAGCTCAATATGCGCAAGCCGCCGCCGCCGCCGCTGCCCCTGCCGCCCGTTCTGGACGACACGGTGACCCGGGCCTTCGGCGGTTGGCAGTGGACCCAGATGAACCTTTCCAACGGCGATGCCTATACCGCCGTGACGCTGCAGAACGGGCCGCTCAGCGTCAATCCCGTCTCCCATATCGGCATCTATGTCGAACGCACGGCCGACGGCTGGAAACGGCACCTTGTGACCGGCGCCTGGCACCTGGACAACTACGTGCCTACGTTGCGCGATGTGCTGCAGCCGACGTCCTGGACCATGGCGGCGAAATCCGCGTTGGGCGCGGTCGATATCAGCATCACCCCGCAGGTGTGGCTGCAGGACTGCAGTTTCGAGATGGCCAACCGACAGATCTATTCGGAGGCGCCGATGACCGCCGTCGTGGCGGCGCAAAGCCTGCCGAACGGCGGCGGGCCCGCGAGCCTGTCCGCGACCGGCTACTGCGAATGCGTCGGGACCGAGGTCAACGTCGCGTATGCGCGGCGCGCCCTGGCCTTCCTGGGTGAACCCGTGCCGTCGCCGACAACCTAGCGCATGGCGCACATTTTTATCTCCTACGCCCGGTCGAATGCCAGCCAGGCCGAGCGGATCGAGCGGGCCCTGGAGGCGAGAGGATATTCGGTGTGGCGCGACACCGCGCTCTCCGTCCATCGCGCCTATGCGATGGAGATCGAGCAGCGCATTGATGAAGCGGCCGCCGTGGTCGTGCTCTGGTCGCACGACGCCGCCCGGTCCGAATGGGTGCGCTCGGAAGCCAACCGGGGCCGCGAGCTCGGAAAGCTGGTCCAGGCGTCTCTCGATCGCAGTCTGCCGCCGATGCCGTTCGACCAGCTGCATTGCGCGAACCTGTCCGGCTGGACCGGGGCGCCGACGGGGGACTGGGAGAAAGTGCTGGAAAGCCTCGCGCATTTCTCCGGCAGCCCCGCCAAGCCGCCGAGGCTGGCGTCCAGCCATGCGCTGGCGCCGCTCCAGAGGCCGGAGGAGCCGTTTTTGGCGGTGATGGCCTTCGACAACCTCTCCGGTGATCCCGACTTCCTCTACTTCTCCGATGGGGTGTCGGACGAAATCTTGCATTCCGTCGCCCACACGACGGACCTGCGGGTGATCGCGCGCGCCTCGAGTTTCCAGCTGCGGGGAACCGAAAAGAGCCCCGGCAACGTCGCGGCCCAGCTCAAGGCGACGCACATGCTGGACGGGTCGGTCCGACGCAGCGGCTCGCGCATCCGGGTTGGCGTGCAGCTCGTCGACTGCGCCACCCAGGAGACCCTCTGGAACGAGCGGTTCGACCGCGACCTTTCCGATGTCTTCGCCCTGCAGGACGACATCGCCGAG
>JANXXA010000177.1 GCA_025350885.1 Phenylobacterium sp. | reverse complement strand
GGCGATGGTCGAGATCGCCCCGTTGACCCAGTTCATCAAGAGATAGGTGAAGTCGGCCAGCGGCTCGCCCAGGGTCGAAAGCTCCCAGTCCAAAACCGCCGTCACGCGGGGCTCGGTCGGATGAAAAATCATGTTGTCGAGCCGATAGTCGCCATGCACCACCGAGGTCCGCTCCTGGGCCGGCAGGGTCCTGGGGAGCCAGTCGATCAGCTTTTCCATCTCCGGGATGTGGTCGGTCTCAGAGGCCTTGTACTGCTTGGTCCAGCGTTCGACCTGGCGTCCCATGTAGTTGCCGGGCCGGCCGAAATCGCCCAGGCCGATGGCCTCGTGGTCGGTGTTGTGCAGCTCGGCCAGGGTCTTGATCTTGTCCATGAAGATCGCGTGGCGCTCGGCTGGCTCATACTGCGGCAGCGTCTGGTCCCAGAGGATCCGGCCCTCGACCATGTCCATGATGTAGAACCAGGTGCCGATCACCGCGTCATCGACGCAGAGCCCATAGGTCTTGGCCACGGGAAAGCCGTTGGTCCCCATGGCGGTGATCACCTTGTATTCCCGATCCACCGCATGGGCCGAGGGCAGGAGCTTGCCCGGCGGCTTACGGCGCAGGACGTACTTTTTGCCGGGCGTGATCAGCTGGTAGGTCGGGTTGGACTGGCCGCCCTTGAACTGCTGGACCTCCAGCGGGCCGGCATAGCCCGCGACATTGGCCTCCATCCAGCGAGCCAGCGCCGCCTCGTCAAACCGGTGCGACTCCGCCACGGCCTTGGTGCCGGTGTTGAGCGCTTCACGCTCCTGCTCGGCGGTATCGACCATGGCTTCCCTCGTACCCTTGCTTGAAACCACACTAGCGGGCGGGGTGCGCCGGGGGCAAGGCGATCAGCGCGCCAGGGCGCGCCAGCCGATATCCGTGCGGTGAAAGCCCTGCGGCCAGTCGATCAGCGCCACCGCCCCATAGGCCCGCTCCCGCGCCTCGGCAAAGTCGCGGCCCGTGGCGCAGACGTTGAGCGCGCGACCGGCGCCGGCCAGAATGGCGCCGTCCGGGCCGGCGGTTGTGCCGGCCTGAAAGACCACGACGCCCTCGCCAAAATCGCTGTCGAGACCGCCGATCACACTGCCGGCCTGGGCAGGGCCGGGATAGCCCTGCGTCGCCAACACCACGCAGACCGCGTCCAGATCGCGCCACTTGGGTTCCGGCATCTCGTGCAGGTGGCCCGTGGCGCAGGCCACGAGATAGGGCACGAGGTCGCTTTCCAGCCGCAGCATCAGCACCTGGCATTCGGGATCACCGAACCGGGCGTTGAACTCCACCAGCCTGGGTCCGTGGCGCGTGGCCATCAGCTCGACGAACAGCACGCCGCGATAGGGCGCGCCCTCGGCGGCGATGCCCTTGAAAGTCGGCCGCACCAGTCGGTGATCGACCTGGTCCACCAGATCCAGGGTGAAGACCGGCGCCGGCGAATAGGTCCCCATGCCGCCAGTGTTCGGACCCTCGTCGCCGTCGAAGGCGCGCTTGTGGTCCTGGGCCCAGCCGAACAGCATCGAGGTCCTGCCGTCGCAAAGCGCGAACAGCGAGCCGATCTCGCCCTCCAGGAATTCCTCGATCACCACCCGCGCCCCGGCCGTTCCGAAGCCGCCGCCGAAGGCGTCGTCGATGGCCGCGTGGGCGGCCGCGAGATCATCGGCGATCACCACCCCCTTGCCGGCCGCCAGCCCGTCGGCCTTGACCACATAGGGCGGTTGGAAGTGGGTCAGCGCCGCCTTGGCCGCCGCCGCGTCGTCGCAGATCCGATAGGCGCCCGTCGGCAGGTGGTGCCGGTCGCAGAAGGCCTTGGTGAACGCCTTGGAGCTTTCCAGCTGTCCCGCCTTCGCCGTGGGCCCGAAGCAGGCGATGCCAGCAGCCGCCAACGCGTCGGCCAGACCAGCCTCGATGGCGGTTTCCGGCCCGATCACCACCAGGTCGGCGGCGATCTCGCGGGCCAGCGCCACCAGAGCCGGCACGTCGGTCGCC
>JANXXA010000164.1 GCA_025350885.1 Phenylobacterium sp. | reverse complement strand
TCCTGGACGACCTGGGCTACTACGAAGGCGCCACGTCGAGCCGGGTGGTCGGCCGGCTGCCCTCGGGACAGCCGACGGTGCAGGGCATCGCGGTCAGCTATCCGCTGACTCCGCCGCGCACCTACGGCGTCGAGTTGCAGTACCGCTTCTAAAGGACTCGACCCTGCCAGGTTCCGGAGGGCGCGCTCGCAAGGGCGCGCCCTTTGTTCTTTGGGGGCGTCGCCGTCGTCTTGGAATCCCCGCCTGATACAGCCCTTCGCCACCGGTGCTGAAAATCTTGACGCATCTTGGCTCCCCCTGCACCGTTCGCCGAACAGTCTGCGGTCGCCCGGGTCAAGCAGGGTCGCCCAGTGGCAATGGGGTAGCATGCAACGTAAGATCCGCCCTTTGGCGACGAGCGCTGCGCTGATCGTCGCGGCGATCAGCGTCAACGCCCACGCTCAACCCCGCACCGCAGCCGCAGCCGCAACGAGCGCGACCATCGAGGAACTGGTGGTCACCGCCGAAAAGCGGTCACAGAGCCTGCAGGACGTGCCGGTCGCCATCTCGGCCTTCACCTCGGAGAAGCGGGACCTGATCGGGATCAACACGATCCAGGACATGACCAATTTCACGCCCGGCCTGAACTATACCAGCGCCAACGACCGGGCCAGCCTGCGCGGCATCGGCCGCCTGACCAACGCCCACCCCGTCGCCGTGCCGGTGGCGGTCTATGACGACGGCATCTACACAACTTCGACGGTCACCGCCGGCAAGTCGCCGATCTTCGCCGATCGGGTCGAGGTGCTGCGCGGCCCGCAAGGCACGCTTTACGGGCGCAACTCGATGGGCGGCGCGATCAACGTCATCTCCAAGCGGCCGACAGAGGACGTCTACGGCGAGGTGCGCGGCACGGTCGCCAACTATGGCCGCACCCTGTTTGAGGCCGCGATCTCCGGCCCGCCGGCGCCGGGGCTGCAGTACCGGCTGGCCGGCAACTGGGAGAAGCAGCGCGACGGCTACTACACCAATGTCGTTCCGGGCATGCCCAGCGAAGGCAATGTCATCGACACCTATTACCTCGAAGGCCAGCTCCAGGCGAAGTTCGGCGACCACATGGATGGCTGGTTGAAGGTCTATGTCATCGGCTGGAACAATGGCTCAGGCGGCCCGGGCGCGCGCGCCGGCTATGGTCCCGGACCGGTTGGATTTGCGGAATTCGACGGCCAGAATGTGAACTCCGGCTTCGCCTGTGCGCCGGGGGGCGTGGTCGCCAGCGTGGTTAATACGTCGCCGACAGGTTGCACGAACCCCGCCAGCAGCGATCCGCGCAAGTTCGCCAGTAACTTCGCCCAGACCGTCGCGCTGGACGAGACCTACGGGGTCTCCGCGAACCTCACTTACCACTTCGATGCGATGGACCTGAAGTACGTCGCGGGCGGCCTGAGGTATCACTACACCTTGAATTCCGGCAACGGCGGCGGCTCGATAAGTTCCTTCGTCATCCCCACACGGCCCGCCTCTGCGGGCCCGCCTGCGGCCGTCTGCTCGGCGCGGCTTCAAGGTCTCGGCATCTGCACCCCATTGACCATCCGACCTCGGCAGAGCTCCACCTATGCCGAGGATTTTCACAACTTCAGCCACGAGCTCAGCCTGGCTTCGACGGGAGAAGCCGCGTTCCAATGGATCGGCGGGCTCTACTATTACACTGAAGGCTACACCCAGCCGGTGTTCACCACCCTGCACGACCAGGCCCAGCTGGACGGCGCGATAACCCCGGCCATCCCGTTCCTCACCGGCGCCGTGGGCAAGGACTTCCAGCGCCGGCTCTACGACGACCGTCCGCAATTCGATGAACAATCTTATGCCGCCTACGGGCAGATAGACTGGCAGTTCACCGACACCCTGAAGGCGACGCTCGGCCTGCGCTACAGTCACGACACGCTGGCGGGCACGGAATCCGTCAGGGTGCTCTGCTTCGCCACCACGCCGTGCGGCGCCACGCCGGAACTGCTCGGCAGCTTCACGCCGCCGGTCGATATCACCTCTGCGCTCGTCTATGGCCCACTTGCCTCGCTGTCAGCGGGGGGCGCGGCAATTGCGCCGCCAACGGGTGTGGTCAGCAACGGCAAACCGGGCGGCGTGACACTTACCCCCGATGGGTTCGCCACTCGCAGCTATGACGCGACCTGGACGGCGACCACCGGCACGGCGGCCCTGCAATGGGAGCCGGACAGCGATACCGACGTCTATGCCCGCTATGGTCGCGGCTATCTGATGGGCGGTTTCGCCTCTGGCGTGACCAGCTCACTCGGCCAGTTCCCCTACACCGCTCCCGAGCACGTCAACGACTTCGAGGTCGGCCTGAAGAAGATCTTCGGACGCAGGTTACAGACCAACCTGGCGGTGTTCTATGAGGATATCCGCGACTATCAGGCGCCCTTGGCTGTGGTTTCGACCAGTGGCGCCCTGGCGGTCAGCCAGAGCCGCCTGGTCAATATTCCCAAGTCCGTCAGCCAGGGCGTCGAATTGGAGGTGACCTGGCTGCCGATCCAACACCTGAATGTCCTGTTCAACTACTCCTACAACGACGCCCACGTGAAGGAGCTGACCAACATCGTTGATCCGACCGACCCGCAGGCCCAGGCGGCGGGGGCCAAGCCGCTGATCCCGCTGCTGCCTTGCGGCGCTCCCGGGACGGTCTGCGATGTCAACACCGGCCTGGCGCAGCGCCCGCAGGACCTGAGCGGTAACAGCCTGCCCCAGGCGCCCCGCAACAAGGTCGCCCTCGCCGTGACCTACAGCTGGGACCTGGCGAGGGGTACGCTGTCGCCGTCGATCAGCTATATCTGGCGCGACAGACAGTATGCCGGCCTTTTCGAGCGGTCGTACAACGCTGCGCCTTCCTGGGATCAGATCGATGCGCGGGTGACCTGGAAGGACAAGGACAACCGCTATTCGGTCATCGCCTATGTGAAGAATCTCGGCGACACCCTGGGCTACGACGGGGGCGCCAGCGGAGGCCGACTGAACGGTGTCTATTCCGCCGCGACCATCGCCGCGGCTGGGATGACGCCCGGCCTGCCCGCGGATCTGCCGGGTACTTTCAATGCGGTTCAGCGGACGGCCAGTGTCAACGGAATCAATACATTCTATCCGCTGACCCCGCCGCGCACCTACGGCGTGGAGCTGCAGTACCGATTCTAGGGACCTGACCTCATCAGGGTTCGGAGGGCGCGCTCGCAAGGGCGCGCCCTCTGTCTATGGGCGCCTGGCGCGGCATCGAGCCTGCCGGGTTTCGAAAACGCCCGGGGGCGGCGGGATCAAAACCGTTGACGCCCCCGAGGGGCTCCCGCACGGTCGGTCGATAGCGAGTGGGCGACAGGGCGGCGACGCCTTCGGAACGTCCGACAGGGCCGCGACGGCGTGGCGGGAGGACACCATGGTCAACGGCCATTCCGCACGCCGGACCCAGCCGGCGTGAGCGCGCTCCCGCCACCGCCCCTGGGGTTCCCGCTCAAGCTTACCTACGGCCTGGGCTCGGTCGCCAACGGAGTTGCAGCCGCGGTGATGGCGGCCTCGGTCCTGCAGCTCTATTTCAACCAGGTGATCGGCGTCCCCGCCGTCTGGGTCGGCGCGGCGATCATGCTCTCGCTGCTGGCCGACGTGGTGCTCGATCCCTTGATCGGCCGCTGGTCTGACCACCTGCGTTCAGCCTGGGGGCGGCGGCATCCGTTCATGTACGCCTCGGCCCTGCCCACGGCGATCTTCTTCTATCTGCTCTGGCATGCGCCCAAGGGGCTCGAGCCCGCCCAGACCATGGGGCTGGCCGTGCTGATGATGATCGGCGTGCGGGTGTCGGTGGCCAGCTATGAGATCACCTCGGTGGCGCTGGCGCCGGAACTGGCGCCGGGCTACGACCAGCGGACCTCGCTGCTGGCCTTCCGCTGGTTCTTCGCCATCGGCGCGCTCGCGGTGATCACCATCGTTCTCTACACCGTCTATCTGCGCCAGGATGCGGCCAACCCGCTGGGCGTGCTCAACCGCGAGCGCTACTCCGAGTTCGGGGC